>JBEVXT010000074.1:0-2774 GCA_040505955.1 Sedimenticola sp.
CTTTTACAATGTGGAGAGTATTTTTATCCTGCCGCTGATGCTGCTCTCCGGCATCGCTGGGGGAATGCTGTGGGCGGCCATCCCCGCTTTTCTGCGCACCCGCTTTAATGCCAACGAGATTCTCACCAGTCTGATGCTGACCTACGTCGCCACCCTGCTGTTGAGCATGCTGGTGCACGGCCCCCTGCGTGATCCCGACGGTTTCAACTTTCCTGAATCACGCCTCTTTCACGATGCCGCCCTGCTGCCGGTCATTGTGGAGGGCACCCGCCTCCATCTCGGCAGCCTGATCGCCCTGCTGGTGATCAGCAGCGCCTGGCTGATGATGTCCCGCACCCTTATCGGCTTCCAGATCAGGGTGGTGGGTGCCGCACCCCTGGCGGGACGCTATGCCGGTTTCAGACAGGAGCGGCTGATCTGGTTCACCCTGCTGCTCGGCGGTGCGGCGGCGGGTCTGGCCGGTGTGATTGAGGTGGCGGGGCCGATTGGCCAACTGCTGCCCAACATCTCTCCCGGATACGGCTTCACTGCCATTATCGTCGCTTTCGTCGGGCGCCTGCACCCCTTTGGAGTGCTGCTGGCCGGGCTGCTGCTGGCCCTCTCTTACCTCGGCGGCGAAACGGCACAGATAGAGCTTAATCTTCCCCTGGCGGTAACCGGGGTTTTTCAGGGGCTGCTGCTCTTCTTCCTGCTCGCCTGTGATGTGCTGATCAACTATCGCATCGAGTTCACAACACCCGCTCTGGTGACGGAGAGTGGAAGATGAGCGGTGACTACCTGATTCCGGCACTGCTGACCATTATCACCGCCGCCACCCCGCTGCTGTTTGCAGCACTGGGCGAGCTGGTAACCGAGAAGTCCGGTGTGCTCAACCTCGGCATCGAGGGGATGATGCTGGTCGGCGCCATCTGCGGCTTTGCCACGGTGCACTTCACCGGCAGCGCCACCCTCGCCTGCCTCGCCGCCCTCCTGGCCGGTGTTGCGATGGCGCTGATATTTGCCATGCTCACCCTCAGTCTGCAGTCCAGTCAGGTGGCCACCGGTCTGGCGTTGACCATTTTTGGCATCGGCTTCAGTGCGTTGATCGGCCAGAGCATGGTCGGTATCGACTACGCCGGTCTGCCGAAACTGGCTGTGCCGCTGCTGTCGGATATCCCCTGGGTCGGTCCGCTGCTATTCCAACACGACTTCCTGGTCTATCTCTCGCTGCTGCTGCTGTTTGCCGTCAGCTTCTTTCTCTACCGTACCCGGGCGGGACTGATCCTCCGCGCTGTCGGTGACTCCCATGACGCCGCCCACGCCATCGGCTATCCGGTGATCCGTATTCGCTATCTCGCCACACTGTTCGGCGGCGCCATGGCAGGCCTGGCCGGAGGCTACCTCTCCCTCGCCTACTCCCCTATGTGGGCTGAGAATATGAGTGCTGGCAGGGGTTGGATCGCTCTGGCACTGGTAGTGTTCGCCTCCTGGCGTCCCGGCCGGGTGCTCTTTGGCGCCTACCTCTTCGGCGGCATCAGTATTTTGCAGCTGCACGCCCAGGCTATCGGTATCGATATCCCCTCTCAGGTGATGTCGATGCTCCCCTACCTGGCGACCATTGTCGTCCTGGTAATCATTTCGCGCGACCGTAACAAAGTAAAACTTAACGCCCCAGCCTCTATCGGCAAACCGTTTCATCCGGACAGTTGATGTAGAATGGCGGCACAGATAAACCCCCTCTGGCAAAGTAAGGAGTCAATAACAATGTTTAAAAAGCGTTTACTGAAAACTGTAATGACGGCACTGGTTGCCGCCGGTGTCATGCTGGGTACGGCCCAGGCCCAGGCGGAAAAACTCAAGGTCGGCTTTATCTATGTCGGCCCGGTGGGCGATCACGGCTGGAGCTATCGCCATGATGTTGGCCGTAAGGCGATCGAGGAAGCGCTGGGCGCTGATGTCTCCACAAGCTACGTCGAGAGTGTCAGTGAAGGCGCCGACGCCGAGCGTGTTATCCGCAAACTCGCCGCCGGCGGCCACAACCTCATTTTCACCACTTCGTTTGGTTTCATGAATCCGACGCTGAAGGTTGCCAAGCAGTTCAAGAAGGTGAAGTTCGAGCACGCCACCGGCTACAAGCGGGCAGACAACCTCGCCACCTACTCCTCCCGTTTCTATGAGGGACGCGCCGTAATCGGCACTATCGCCGGCCATATGACCAAATCAAATGTGATCGGTTATATCGCCTCCTTCCCCATTCCCGAAGTGGTGCGGGGAATCAACGCCTTTACTCTGGCGATGCGCAACGTCAACCCCAAGGCTGAGGTGAAAGTGGTGTGGGTCAACTCCTGGTACGACCCCGGTAAAGAGGGTGATGCCGCCAAGGCGCTGATCGACCAGGGCGCCGACATCATCGCCCAGCACACCGACTCACCGGCACCACTTCAGGTGGCCGAGCAGCGTGGTGTTCACGGTTTCGGCCAGGCATCCGATGTGAGTGCATTCGCCCCCAAGGCGCAGCTTACCGCTATCGTCGACAACTGGAACCCGTACTATGTAGCGCGGGCCAAAGCGGTGATGGACGGTAGCTGGAAATCCCAGGACATCTGGGGTGGAATCAAATCCGGCATGGTTGAGATCGCCCCCTACGGTGATGCAGTACCCGCCGATGTACGTGCCGCTGCAGATAAGATCAAGCAAGCAATTGTCGACGGCAGCCTCAACCCTTTCCAGGGCCCGATCAAGGATCAGTCCGGCAAAGTGGTAGTAAAAGCGGGAGAGAGCCTGGGTGACGGCGA
>JBEVXT010000075.1:0-2170 GCA_040505955.1 Sedimenticola sp.
GGTACAACGCCAACCGGTATCTTTTTGAATGGAGCAAGCCCCTATGGTTGCCTGGATATGAGCGGTAATGTCTGGGAGTGGACCCGTAGCTTATGGGAGAGGGATGTTGACCGGCAAGGGTCAAGGAAAAGTGTTTTGTGCTCGCCAAAATCCATGTGGAGGTGACACGATAAATTGCCGAGCATAGCGAAATGGGTTGAAATTCCTGTTTTTTTATATTGACGATTACACTTTTTTACGTAGTCTTATGCGTAACACTTGCCCACTAGGCAAGAGGTGCGGATTTACTCCTGCTGGCAACGGTCAATGCGAGTACAGCGATGTTGGTCGATGGATTTTATTCGTTCAGAGATGGAAGTCCTTGAGATATCTAGTTTATGGCCCTAATGACCCAGGATGGGAAGAAAAACTAAAGGTGACATATCAGCTAGGAGAGATGGTTCTGCAGCCGCGTGAGCTGCTGGGAGGCTGGACAGATTCAACAGATGCGGCGAAAGCATGTAATGACCACTGGAGAAAACATGGCAGCAGCAGAGCGGCTTAATAGTGCAACTATAGAGCAGACCAGGAACCGGCTGAAAAGGTGGGGATGCTGGTTGAGCCAGATAGAGGGGATCGGCACCGGAGCAACCACTATGCAATATTCAGAGCGCATAGGTGAGGTGGGCCAGGGCAGGGAGCCTACCGGATGCCGACAGACCTTGAGGCGGAGCGGATAGAGGTAATCATGTGCCGCATCAAACGCCAGTACCCAGGGCCGTATCGAGTGCTAAAGCTGAGCTACTACCTGCGTATGACAAATTATTAAATAGTGGAGGAAATGAAAGTATCAATCGCAACCGTGAAGATCTGGCGGAAGGTTGGTGAGGCAACCACATCAGCGTACTGGGACGCTGGATACGGGATTTCAGTAAATGAAACATAAGAATCATGGATAAATAGTTGTTGACTGGCTAGCCACTATCCGTCTATGGTGTGTCAGCGTCGCATTAGTGACTAAACACAAAACCTGCATCGGTAACCCGGCGCGGGTTTTTTATTGCCTGCTGACCATGTGGGGCAGATTATATGTCAGGGTTGTATGGTTACAGATGGCAGAAGGCGCGCGAGGGTTACCTAAAGAAGCATCCACTATGCGTGGATTGCGGAGGCCGAGGGCTGGTGGTTGCTGCATCGGTAGTGGATCACAGGGAACCTCATCGCGGCAACCTCAAATTATTCTGGGATTCAAAGAACTGGTAGTCACTATGCAAGCCGTGTCACGACAGCTACAAGCAGCGGCTGGAGAAATCCGGCACTGATATCCTGCACTCCGCACGACCAAGGTTGTGATTTTTTAATTAAAAATTACTTGGATTTCAATTGGATAACTCACTTAGTCAATTAATATTACTTATACGGAAAAAATACAGGGCAGCCTTGGCGTGGAATCTCTGCGCAAGGTTGGCCTTGGGTACCGAAAAAAACGCACCGCATGGCTGAACCAGTGTTAGGAATCGTCAGAAAGGCTTGCACTCATCGAAACGCCAAGTAGACAAGAACCAAGCCAACGACAGAACCGGACAGCAGAGTTCCAAAGAACAGGTATGTCAATCTCTCGCCTAAATACTTCGCCCACAGAACTAAGATGGTTCCCGACAGGGCCATCACTGCACTTAAAAGCTATTACTGAGGGCATTATCGAGGACAGAGCAGCACCTACAGCCAAGCCTCCCCAGCCCTGCTGAGGCTGAAATTTCACCCATAAAAGCATGCCCACAAACATGACTGGCGGCACCGCGCAAAGCCGTAGATACCATGTCCGTAACACCCTGTAGGTTTTGTTTACATCTGCTGTTGCGTTTCGTACCCACATTACAGGAAGTTGGCAGGTCAGCTTTCATCTCGGCGAGGGTCATGCCCGCGTTTTGTCTTTCCAGCCGAGTGTGTTCCTTGAGGCGTTCCTCGCCCATTTTCGGGTGTCCCCGCTTTTTCGGAGGTTTGATTTCCACCACCTTTTTTCAGGCTTTTCGCGTGCCCCAATAGCGGTGGAGTCACGGGAAATGTGGCCGATCAATTGATCCCCCAAGTGCGTTTCAATCAGGGCGCTATGCACACGCTCGGCCAATTGCGTCTCGGCAAACTCGGTAAAGGCCCGGGAGAAGGTGGCTCGGCTTGGGATTTCTTGTTG
>JBEVXT010000076.1:0-13285 GCA_040505955.1 Sedimenticola sp.
GCATCCTCAATGGCTTCTGTCAGGTATGACTTGTAGTCATCAGCATTGTTGAAGCCGATGATCGGTGGAGTGAGCTGGTTGCCGTTATAATCAAGCAGCACTACGGTGGGGGTGGCATATATCTTATAGCGATCAACAAAGATTCTGCTACGAACCTGATCGCCATCAAAATCTACGACCTTGCCACCGCTTTTAATGTGGAACTGATTGATATGAACCAACCCAACCAATTTGCCATCCTGTATTAGAGGTTCAAGAAAATCGCTTTTCAGTCGGTCACAATAGGGGCAGCTATCAGAGATGAATACGACCATCACCGGCAGGTTGTTACTATGGGCGTCCGTCGCTTCAGCCTGCCAGTCTGTGGCCTCTGAGATTAATCTTTTTGGAGGGGTGGTGATCGCCCCGGCGGAGGAAAAAAAGAGGAAAGCTGCTACTAGGAGAAGGTACTTCTTCATTACTCCAGTCCCGTATGTTTAGAATATTAGCATTTTATAATATAACAGTGATATGTCAAGATCCGATTACACATAAATTAGTACGAAATGAGTAATGCCTATGGAGTATATATTCAAACTGCTTTCTACAGAGACGGTATTTCGAGGTTTCCTTGATCTACATCGCTATAAGCTTACTCACCACCTGTTTGCTGGTGGTGAGAGCAAGGTATTGGTACGTGAGCGCGTTGAGAGTTACAAGGCGTCCAGTGTGCTTCTTTACGATCCGCTAATGGATGCGGTTGTTATGATTGAGCAGTTCAGGATCGGCGCCATGGAACATCCTGACGGGGCATGGGTGCTTGAGGTGGTGGGTGGGATTATTGAAGGAGACGCCACCCCGGAAGCGGTGGCGAGACGTGAGGCCGTTGAGGAAGCGGGCTGCGAGATCAAGGATATTATAAATATTTGTGAGTTTATGGTCAGTCCCGGCACTTCCACTGAGCGGATTCATCTCTTCTGCGGCTGTATTGATGCTTCCAAGGCTGGCGGCATACACGGTCTGGACGAGGAGGGAGAGGATATCCGGGTGGAGGTTCTGCCAGCCGACAGAGTGATTGGTGAGCTTTATGGCGGCCGTGTCAACTCAACCAGTTCCATAATTGCTGTCCAGTGGTTAATGACAAACAGGGAGATGCTTCAGGAGTTGTGGCTCTGATCGGCTATGGAAAATATGACCAGTGCCTATTCGAAAACAATAAAAGCGGGATGCGGAGAACCCAGAGGGCGCAGAGAAAAGCCTTTTGAACAGCTAATCTCTGTGCCCTATTTCAGTCGATGAGTTGTACTGTTTTTACCGCAGTTCTTACTCCCCCTTATCCAGATGAAGATCCATCTGCGGGTAGGGTATGGATATGCCGTTCTCATCAAAGGCAATCTTGATCTTCTCGTTGAGATCGAAGGTAACCGCCCAGTAGTCACCGCTCTTGACCCAGGGGCGGACGTTGAAATTGACACTGCTGTCAGCCAGTTCACCCACCGCTACCAGAGGCGCTGGGTCTTTCAGTATCCGCTCATCTGCTGACAGGATGCCCTCCATGATCTCCTTCGCTTTTTTGATGTCATCGTCATAGCCAATACCAAAGACCATATCTACACGGCGGGTCGCTCTGGCTGAGTAGTTGGTAATGGTGTCCGAGTAGATGGCGCCGTTCGGGATAATCACTTCACGGTTATCTCCGGTGCGCATGATGGTGCTGAAGATGCTGATGGTTTCCACCACACCGGAGGCTCCACCTGCCTCTACGAAGTCGCCGTTTTTGAATGGACGGAAAACAATCAGCATCACACCGGCGGCAAAATTCTGGAGTGAGTTCTGCAAAGCAAGACCAATGGCCAGGCCCGCTGCACCGAGCAGAGCAATAAGGGAGGTGGTATCTACTCCCAACTGATCCAGCGCGGCTATGACCACAAACAGCAGAAGCACAGCATTGCCGATGGCGAGTATGAAGTTGATCAGCATCTCATCCATGGATGAGCGGGTAAGCAGTTTCCTGACCAGTTTCAGAAGCCCCTTGACCACCAAGCGACCGACAATAAATATTGCCAATGCCAATACGATATTGATAGACCACGGCAGAACATAGGTAGTGATCAGTTGGTTAATATCCAGAGATTCAAGCATTATAAAAACTCCATTATCGGATTCATTTTTTCCACAGATTATGGTATCGATACTGCGAAGTTTACTTCTTCAGAGTGAGTGTAACCTGATTGTTGATGGCCTGATTGTATCTTGATGTAAAATGGCTATGCAGAATGTAACTACTCAGCTCACCCCTGAAATCCGCCGTTTCTGAGTTAAATAGTTCGGGGTCGGAGTCGATTGCGGCAAGAAACGGTAAATTTCCCTACCATCTTCAACGCAATCGACTCCGACCCCTGCCGTATAGCTGACTGCCCCTGCATTTTGTGCCTTTTTGTCCTTAAACAGGCTCTGTACCAAAATTCTGAAAACCATAGCTATGGTGGAGCAGAGGTGTTGTAGGAGTGAAATTGTTCGCGATGGACTACGAAACGTGCTCTTCGCGAACAAGTTCGCTCCTACACCTGAGTTCCTGATTACCGTGCTGAATAGTGACAGATAATTATTGTCATCTTGAAGGAACGTCTTCATGCCGAAAGAGGGGACAATCACCATCACTACAAGTAAAGACGGCGGAGCATGCTGTCAGGTTCACTGCACTCCCACACCTCAATAAACTTTTCGGTCAGTCCCCTTGCGTGGTAACGGTCGTTGAAATCCGTATCGGCCTCGTAGCTGGTATGAAGTGGCCGCAATAAGTAGCCACACTCATCTGCCAGCAGATAGTTCTCAAGTTGATTGATGTGGTCGGCATGGGGACGGCGTATCTCAATTTTACTCGTCAGTCTGCGGGCCAGTTCAAGCAACCGGTGCCCCTGTGTCTGCACCTTGTGGTTGTCCTGTAGCAGAATGCTGACCCTGCTCAGGGGGCTGCCAATGGTGAGTCGTTTTACCGCTTCCAGGAAAGGCTTACTGTCAAACAGCGTTGCATCAAGATCAAAGGTAAAGAGATCCAGCCGTCTCACCGCCTGCTCAGCCAGCCGTTGGCAGGCCAGTTGCACCTCTTCACTCTCCATTAGATGCAGTTTGCCACCTTGCTGTCCCAGCAGTTGTGCCTCTATGAGATGTAGCGACTCTTCACTCATGCCTCCACCTCCATTCGGTAGTGAATGATGCCAGCTTCCATGAACTGTGGGCCGACAATATGAAATCCGTGGCGTTGGTAGAACTTAATGGCAGTTGCCTGGGCATTAAGAAAAAGCGCTGGGGCTTCCAACGATGAGCTTAACTTTAATAGATGACGAAGGACGGCACTTCCCACTCCACGGTTGCGCCACTCTGCCATCACTGCCATTCGTCCTATCTGTCCGCTGGGCAGAAGCCTGCCGGTTGCAATTGGGTTGTGATCGTTATCGATTGCCAGAATATGAACCGCAGCAGGGTCGAGGCCGTCCCACTCCAGCGCCTTCGGTACCTGCTGTTCCCGGATAAAAACCTGTGATCTAACCTCCCGCAATGCTGCCTGGTCGTGGTTCCAGAAAGCTTGCCGTATAGAGAAACTGCTATTGCTCATTGGAGAAGATGAAGTGTCCATGGTTATAAAGTGTGGTTATCAGCGACAGGCACTCCCCGTCTTCAATCCACTTCTGCAGACTATTATAGCTGACGCCTCTCGTCTCGGTGAGGGTCTGTAATAAACCATCCTGTTCTTTGGATATGGGGTACTCCTCACCATTGACATAGAGGTAATCACAATTTTCATCTCCATGAATAAAGGCAAATTTAGACCAGCCGTTGTGTACTATTTCACCCTGGGTTCTGAACTCTGTGAGAAAGGCGGCGGCTGGAAGAGGGGTTTCCCTCGGGTCGACCTGGAGGTGACTCTTTGGCTCGGTGATAAAGCGTCCGAACCAGCGCTCCTGCTGCTGGGGATTCCGGGCGGTAAATTTTTGCAGCAGATCGTGTAGCCGATTCAGAGAGTGCCGACTTATTTCTGCCTTGGCCTGTTGCTGTTGAAGTGATCCATCGCGGTAGCGTCCATCCGGCACCTGAGACTGAATCAGCTCATCAAACCAGGCTGATGCTATCTCCTGGAAGCTGGGTGCGCGAAAACCGACAGAATAAGTCATACACCCATCACCCTCGGCAATTCCCCAGTGAGGAGCTTTCGGGGGGAGATAGAGGACATCACCCGGGTTCATCAGCCACTCGTTGTCGGGTGTAATCTGCGGCAGTATACGAAGATCCAGACCCGGGATGTGGTTACTCTCGTCACCCGGTCGGGAGTCGACCAGCCAGCGCCGTTGCCCCTCAACCTGAATAAGAAAGACATCGTAGTCGTCTATGTGGGGGCCGACAGATCCCTGATCCACCGCATAACTGATCATAATGTCATCCAGCCGCCAGTCAGGGATAAAGCGGAAAGGCTCCAGCAGATCTGCAACTTCGTCGATATGCTTATCCACGTCCTGCACCAGCAGGGTCCAGTGGCTATCAGGAAGTGAGGAAAAGTCCGCCTCGCTGAATGGCCCGGTGCGTCCCTCCCAGGGTTTGTCGCCATCCTTCTCCAGGACGATACGAGACTCGATCTCCTCTTCACAGGCCAACCCAGCCAGCTCTTCAGCAGTCAATGGACTGCGGTATCCGGCGAGCCCGCCCGGCATTAAAAGTGGACGCTTCTGCCAGAAGTCTCTGAGGAAAGAGTCGGCGGTCAATTCAGCAGGAAAAGTTAGATGTATCATTGATGGAGAATTCACTGATTGCTAATAGGATGTTACAACATTATACAATTTGGGCATGTACGGTCACTATAAAGTAGTGATAAATTAGGGTGGAACCGCTCAGGAACGGGGTCTTTCTAAAACAATTCCCTTTTGTATTTCAATTTCGGAGCTATACTCAGACACGGTGCAGTCATGTTGGATTCGCTCTAGTTCTAGTGGTGAAGGAAACTACTGGAAATAGCTGGTGTGCTGTGACATGCTTGACTTCCGTTGAGCATAAGCTGTAGCCGTGTTTATTGCACGGCAATCTGGCTTTAGCCGTCTCTCCTGATTATGTATGCTGTAACAATAAAAGTGAGGAAAGTAATGAATCAGAAAAAACTTATTGCCCTGTTTGCCCCCCTGGGGCTGATGGTGGGCATGTTATCCGCCACTCACAGCGTTGCCCAGGAAGCGGGCAACACCTATGCGCAGGATACCGCTGGCAGCGTGGTTAGGAACAGCTCAGGCGGTTGTTGGCAGTCGGCTGATGGAAAGCGCATGCAGCTTCCAGAGTGTGGTGATGTCATCGACTCGGATGGCGATGGTGTATACGACGATAAGGATAAATGCCCTGGAACACCCAAGGGTGTGACTGTAGATGCCATGGGATGCCCTCTCGACAGTGATGGCGATGGTGTTGCTGACTACAAAGACAAGTGCCCGGGAACCAAGGCTGGCGCGAAAGTGGATGCAGACGGTTGTGAAATCGTTGTCGCACCTGCGCCTAAACCGGCACCCATACAGAAAGTTGTTCTGAACGACGTTCTGCTGTTTGATTTTGACAGTGCTGTACTCAAAGAGAGTGCTACAGGTGCCGTTGATCGTGCATATGCCAAGTTCCACGGCAACCCTAATGTCAGAAAGGTGGTTATCACCGGACACACCGACAGTAAAGGTTCTGATGAGTACAATCAGGTGCTTTCAGAGGCAAGGGCAAATGCGGTTCGCAGCTACCTTGTCAACAAGGGTGTGAACCAGGGCATGCTTGATGCCAGCGGCATGGGTGAGTCCAAGCCAGCGATGAGCAATGATACTGAACAGATGCGTCAGTTCAATCGTCGTGTTGAGTTTGAGGCAGTCATGAAGTAGTTTGTGTCGCTAGGGGAGGGTGACCTTCCCACTCAAAAAAGCCACTCCCGCTCAACGAGCGGGGTGGCTTTTTCTTTATGTTTAGGAGCGAACTTGTTCACGATCAGCTCCGAGGCGTGCTCTTCGCGAACAAGTTCGCTCCTCCAGGCCTCCATAGAGCTGTTTTTCTCTATCTATCAGATATTTTTTGCCTGCTCCACGGCGTTACCGATATAGCTTGCCGGGGTCAGCTTGGCCAGCTCCTCTTTGGCGGCTTCCGGCATATCCAGCCCGGCGACAAATGCTCTTAACTCATCCGGCCCGATACGCTGCCCCCTCGTAAGCTCTTTCAGTTTCTCATAGGGCTTTTCTATGCCATAACGGCGCATCACTGTTTGAATCGGCTCCGCCAGCACTTCCCAGTTATCGTTGAGATCAGCGGCGAGGCGTTCACTGTTGGCCTCCAGTTTGCTGATACCGCGCATCACCGACTGCAGAGCGATGCTGGTGTAGGCAAAACCAACACCCATATTGCGCAGTACCGTGGAGTCGGTAAGGTCACGCTGCCATCGTGACATGGGAAGTTTCAACGCCAGGTGGTCAAAGAGTGCATTGGCGATACCCAGGTTGCCCTCACCATTCTCAAAATCGATGGGGTTGACCTTGTGGGGCATGGTTGATGAGCCCACCTCACCTGCGATGGTTCTCTGCTTGAAATAGCCGATGGAGATATAACTCCAGATATCGCGGCAGAAATCGATAACGATATTATTAAAACGGGAAACCGCGTCAAACAGCTCCGCCATGTAGTCGTGGGGTTCGATCTGAATGGTGTAGGGATTCCATGTGAGGCCGAGGGATTCGATAAACTCTTTGGCGAAAGTGGGCCAGTCAATATCCGGATAGGCTGACAGGTGGGCGTTATAGTTGCCGACGGCACCATTAATCTTACCCAACATAGCGACATTCGCTGCCTGATCGCGCTGACGCTGCAACCGGTAGACGACGTTCGCCATCTCTTTGCCGAGAGTAGTAGGGGAGGCAGGTTGACCATGGGTGCGCGAGAGCATCGGTTTGTCGGCATGCTCGTGGGCCAGCTGGCGGATCACCTTGATCAGATCATCCATCTGTGGGATCAGCATCTGACCACGTCCCTCTCTGAGCATCAGAGCGTGGGAGAGGTTATTGATATCCTCGGATGTGCAGGCGAAGTGGATAAACTCACTTACCGCTTCCAGCTCACGATTGCCGGCAATCTTCTCCTTCAAAAGGTACTCAACCGCCTTAACGTCATGGTTGGTGGTACGTTCAATGTTTTTTACCCTTTGGGCATCATCAGTGGTGAAGTTATCCACAATGCCATTAAGAACATTGTTGGCGTGTTCACTCAAGGGCGGAACTTCAACGATTTCGGAGTGGGCTGCAAGCGCCTGCAGCCAACGCACCTCTATAAGAACACGATGCCTGATCAAACCATACTCACTGAAAATGGAGCGCAAATCAGCTGTTTTGCTGCCGTAACGGCCATCGATAGGGGAGACTGCGGTAAGTGTTGTGAGTTCCATGAGTGTCCTGAATATAGTTACTAAATTGAAGATACTGGCTCTGCACAATAATCCTGAAGTCGAATGCAGGAGTGAACCTGTTCGCTCCTACAAATGCGGCTTTACTCAATAGGGGTGGTTTTCAGGATTATTTACAGAGCCGGATTTAAAGATTAAACGGAGCCTGATCAGCACCAATAATAGACCATTACCAGCTGCCTTATGAAGTCGCACCTATACATCATGTGGCAGAAATAGCAGTGCTAATCAGAAAACATGGTAATTATAACACCCTCTCGTTTTTTCTTTCGCTTGATTCTTTCTGTTTATTTGGACAAATGTACTAATAACTGGGAGTGTTTATACAATAAAAATCCATGCTCTAAGAACATGGTTTTGATTGCGCCCGTATAAAGAAACCCACCTAATTTCAATCAGGGTCTCTTCGTAGCCTGGGCTGAGCGGAGCGAAACCCGGGGGGATAGCGCAATAACTACCCGGGTTTCGCTTCGCTCAGCCCAGGCTACAGCGTCTATTAACTTAATGATTATGACCCACACAATGTGTTGCTAAGCAGTACCAAAACTACAATAGACTGCATGAGTAAAGTTGAAATTTCCGACTGGCATAGCCATCGAACCCACTCCACGCCCTAAGGGCGTAGTTTTCAAGGATCTAATAAATCTATACTGCGGTGGAATAAATCTGCTAGGTTTACTGAATTGGGGTTGCAGGCGCCAACCATCCCACCATAAACAGAGGAGTGTTCGGTGTTAAAGAGCTATCGAAAACATAGTGATGAACGTGCTGCTGCAGGTGTACCACCACTGCCGCTCAACCCGGAGCAGGTAGCAGGCCTTGTTGAGCTGCTGAAGGCTCCACCTCCGGGCGAAGAGATATTTTTGCTCGACCTGATAAGCCATCGGATCCCTGCCGGTGTCGACCAGTCAGCTTATGTAAAAGCTGCTTTCCTTGCCGCTTTGGCCAGAGGGGAGGATGTTTCGCCGCTGATCGATCCTGAACAGGCGGTTGAACTTTTGGGCACCATGCTTGGGGGCTACAACGTCACCCCGTTGATCGAAGTGCTGGATAACGACTTCCAAGCTCCAACTGCAGTCAAGGCGCTCTCCCATACATTGCTGATGTTCGATGCATTTCATGATGTAAAAGAGAAGGCCGATAGAGGAAACCAGTACGCCGCTGCTGTACTCAACTCCTGGGCGGCCGGCGACTGGTTTACACATCACAAGGGGCTTGCCGACAAGATTACAGTTACCGTATTCAAAGTCCCTGGGGAGACCAATACCGATGATTTGTCACCGGCTCCCGATGCCTGGTCACGACCCGACATCCCTCTCCATGCCCAGGCGATGTTAAAGAATCCACGCCCGGGACTGGAAGGTAATCCACTGGAAATGATTGAGGAGTTGAAGCGAAAAGGCCATCCACTGGCCTATGTGGGTGATGTTGTTGGAACCGGCTCATCAAGGAAATCAGCAACCAACTCGGTACTCTGGCATATGGGAGAGGAGATACCCTATATCCCCAATAAACGGGCCGGGGGATACTGCCTCGGAGGAAAGATTGCTCCAATCTTCTTTAACACCATGGAGGATGCAGGTGCCTTGCCCATCGAGTGCGATGTCAGCCCTATGGAAATGGGGGATGTGATCGATATCTACCCATTTGAGGGTGTTGTCAGGAATCATGAGAGTGGAGACGAGATATGCCACTTTCAACTCAAGACCCCGGTGATACCTGATGAGGTGCAGGCCGGGGGGCGAATCCCCCTGATTATTGGCCGTGGCCTTACCGACCGTGCCCGTGAGGCACTGGGAATGGAACCTTCGGATCTGTTTCAGCGGTCGGCAGCCGTCAAGGAGACAGTGCATGGCTTTACCCTGGCGCAGAAGATGGTGGGGCTTGCCTGTGGTGTTGAGGGGGTTCGCCCCGGCGCCTACTGTGAGCCGAAGATGACCACTGTTGGCTCACAGGATACCACCGGCCCAATGACTCGTGATGAGCTCAAGGATCTGGCCTGCCTCGGCTTCTCCGCCGATCTGGTAATGCAGTCGTTCTGCCATACTGCCGCCTATCCCAAGCCTGTGGATATCACCACCCACCATACACTGCCCGATTTTATCTCTTCCCGGGGCGGCGTTTCGCTGAAGCCCGGAGACGGTATCATCCACTCCTGGCTCAACCGTATGCTGTTGCCGGACACCGTTGGCACAGGCGGTGATTCCCACACCCGGTTTCCGCTGGGTATCAGTTTTCCCGCCGGTTCGGGGCTGGTGGCTTTTGCTGCGGCCACCGGTGTGATGCCGCTGGATATGCCGGAGTCGGTGTTGGTGCGTTTTGTGGGAGAGAGGCAGCCGGGAGTCACTTTGCGTGACCTGGTCAACGCCATCCCTTACCAGGCGATACAGGACGGCTTGTTGACGGTAGCAAAAAAGGGCAAAAAGAATATCTTCTCCGGCTGTATCATTGAGATTGAGGGGCTGCCTGATCTCAAGGTGGAACAGGCGTTTGAACTCTCAGATGCCACCGCCGAACGCTCCGCTGCAGGATGTACGGTGAAACTGAACAGGGAGCCGATTATTGAGTACCTGAACTCAAATATTGCACTGCTCAAGTGGATGGTAAAAAAGGGATACAGTGACGCCCGCACTATCGAGCGTCGAATCGATTCCATGGAGAAGTGGCTGAAAACCCCAGAACTTCTAGCAGCAGACCAGGATGCCGAGTATGCCGCTGCTATTGAGATCGACCTTGCTCAGATCAAGGAACCGATCCTGGCCTGTCCAAATGATCCCGATGACGTTAAATTGCTGTCGGAAGTGGCCGGTAATAAAATCGACGAGGTGTTTATTGGCTCCTGTATGACCAATATTGGACATTATCGTGCCGCCGGTAAGGTGTTGGAGAGAGTCTCCTCCATTCCCACGAGACTCTGGATCTGCCCGCCGACACGCATGGATGAGAAACAGCTAGTGGAGGAGGGGTATTACAGCATCTTCGGCAAGGCCGGTGCCCGCACCGAAATGCCCGGTTGTTCACTCTGTATGGGAAATCAGGCGCGGGTGGCTGAAAACGCCGTAGTGATGTCCACCTCCACCCGCAACTTCCCCAATCGTCTGGGCAACAGTGCAGATGTCTATCTTGGTTCAGCCGAACTGGCCGCTGTCTGCTCGATACTCGGAAGAATTCCCACCATTGAGGAGTACCTTGGACATATGGAAGAGATCAACACCATGGCGGATGATATCTACCGTTATCTCAACTTCGATCAGATCGGCGATTACCATACGACTACACTGGGGGGAATTCCGGTGGTTATCGAAGGTTAGTGCTTGTCAGGAAACCTGAAAAACGGAACGCAGAGAACACGGAGGAACATAGAGGGCGCAGAGAAAAGCTTTGAATTTCGGTCGTATCTGCTGAAATGTAGAAACTTGGTCATAATCTGACAGACAAGAATTATGTGTTTTGATCTCATCTGACAGATTAGGGTGGGACTGGTTTTGGTTCGCTTTCAGCATAGCGGACGTCAGGGGAACTCGGCTAAACTATCGCTACCGACCAAAAGTGGACATAATGGATAATGGAACATTTGGCTGTGATCGGTCAGTAGCAGACAAAAGCCGTGATCCTCATTAGAATTATGACAAGATACAACGATGAGAGAACTGCCCTCCCATTTTCGATACATGGATGGTTTGGAGGGTGGTTAGAGGCTAAGGAGTACACTATTGATCGGCTGCACGATCATCACGAAATATCTCATTTAATACAATGAGTTATCTCGATAAGCAAGAAATCGATCATTATCCCATAGCAATATGATTTGGCTATAAAAAAGAAGTCAAAATAAACGGCATATTGATGGAAAAGTAGCTATCATGAAAAAATGCAACAGGGAAAGAGTGCTCTATTTTGAGCGCATTTCACGAAACAGGGAAAAAAGAAGGGTCCACAAAAAAAAGAAGGTCAATAAAGGGAAAAAAAA
Source organism: Sedimenticola sp. (assembly GCA_040505955.1). GTDB lineage: Bacteria > Pseudomonadota > Gammaproteobacteria > Chromatiales > Chromatiaceae > Vondammii. The sequence continues at coordinate 11,409 of JBEVXT010000076.1, forward strand.
CAGGTCATCGCATGATGAAGTTATTGACGCTCCTGTTATTTTTTCCCTTATGAACAAAAAAAGAAGAAGTAAATTTCTTCGCTTTACAGAAAAAATGAAGACCATTCTAACCTTATCGAACAGCAGTATACTTATTGATTTATCTAAAACCACCTCAATGTACTCTGACGCAACTCTAATTTTCCGGGCACATCTGTGTAGGCTGGTTAATAACTGCTCCAATAACCGAATACGGATTAAGCTCTCGCAGAGCGACAAAATAAACCAGGTGCTGAAGCAAATAGGTGTCTTGGACTTGCTTGAGCAAAGCCATAATATGACTACAGATCACCCTGATGTTATCAACTGGCGTTACGCACAAGGGGCTTCGGTTGTGGGAGAGAAGTTTGAAGAAATTTTAGGCCCGTATGACGGATCTATCACCGAAAAGCTATCGGAAGGGCTATACTTAGGCCTAACCGAGGCAATGACAAACACAAAGCATCACGCTTACCCTCACAGTGATGATGGCTTGACTTACCCTGTAGAGCCTAATGAGTGGTGGATGTTTTCTCAAGAAAAAGACGGGCGGTTACATGTGTCATTTTTCGATTTGGGAATAGGTATACCTAAGTCATTGCCAGAGAAAAAACCATCCCTCTGGAAAAGAATAAAGCGTAAGCTTGGAGAAAAGGTTAGTGATGGAATTATTATAGAAGAAGCCATAAAACACAGCTTATCGAGAACAGGGCAAGGATACCGAGGGAAAGGGCTAAAGCAGTTAACTAGCGTCCTAACAAATACAGAAGGAGGGTTGCTTCAGTTGCATAGCAACAGAGGGTGCTACACCCATGAGGAAGGGGAGGAAAAAGTGTACGATTTCCCCAATTCGATCGGCGGAACGTTAATATCCTGGTCACTTCCAATTGCAGCAGAAAGGCATGGCAATGAGTAAAGAACTACTTAAAATTTCAAAAACCTTTAGCCGGTATCCCGCTGGGAGGTACTATTCAGACGGCCCATTTAGCGGCCAAAAATTCAGAGAGGAGTTTCTAAGGCCGAAGCTAGACTCAGGAATAAACCTTGTTATCAATCTAGATGAAACCCGAGGGTTCGGATCTTCTTTTCTTGAAGAGGCATTTGGTGGCCTTGTAAGGGCCGGATACAATCCGGATACCCTGCTTGAGTTGCTTTCGTTTGAGACAAAAGACGAAAGTCTTGTGCTTGAGATAAAGGAATACATTAACGATGCACGCTGAGCAAGGAGCAGCTATATTATACGGCTCAGGCCAAGTCACTTGGTTAATCGTAATCGTTGGCTGGTTTATAGTTAACCATCAAAATAACAACAGAGAAACCAGAAAAGAAATACTAGCAAAACTTGACGGAACTATTAATTTGATTAATGAAGTTGAAGGGGTTGCTATAAAATTTCACTCTGGTGATTACGATAAGAATATTTCACGGTCTATATTGACGCAAATCGACAGAATATCTCGGGCGATCGCCTCATCTCATATGCCAATGCCAAAAAATATGACGTATAAGGTTGTCTGCTTCAGAAAATCCATCACATTACTAAATTTTGACGAGTCCGAGCACGTCTTTAAGGCGTTAAATGATCCACTCTTCGATAAGATTGCCGCTGAAACGCAATCGCTAGTGGACGCCATAGAAGACGCCTATGCTTACACATACCACCGGACGGTCTTTAGAAAGATTTCCGGCAAACTGAGCGCCTTCCGAGCCGACAATAAATCCTCTTAGACGCAAATAAGGCCGGTGCCGCCCAATAGATTGGATGTGCCTTGATTCACACTACCCAACTTCGGCGTGTTTTTCCTTATCTGGAAGCAATCAGGATGGAAGCAATCAGGACACCCATCAAAAATCACCAA
>JBEVXT010000077.1:0-5621 GCA_040505955.1 Sedimenticola sp.
CTCTTCACCGAGGTCAACCCGCTTTGACAACAGACTCCCCGGTTTGCGGTAATCCCGCTGCTGACGTTTTACGATCAGCTCACTCACCACCTCACCAACACGTTCCCAAAACCAGCTCCCTCCGGCATCCTCCAGGGTGAGCCGCTCCATCAGATCAAGATTTTCGCTGATGTTGTCTGCCTGAACCGGGTGGGAGAGACTGTTCAACAGCAGCGAACCCACCTCCCACTCTGTCGCCTCTGTCTCTTCGGGAAGGGCAAAAAAGAGCACGCCCCGGCGCTGCTCGCCATCCACTATCACGCTCTCACTATCGAGTCCGTAGGGAAGCAGATACTCGGCAGCCAGAGGTTCAAGCATGCCGGGGACTATGGAGATGCCGCTTGCGGCAAAATTTCCCAGAGTTTTTGTCGGCAGTCGTGCCGCTTCCGCCCACAGTCGTTCAAGGGTCTCCTGTCGACGTGCCGCCTCCTCTGGATCGAAGTTTCTGTTTTTCAGAACGATCAGATCACCGATCCGGGTGTGGCCAGCGCCTTTTTCATCACCGACCACCACCTCCACGGCAATCAGGCGACTGCCGATGCCGGAGATCTCATCAACAGGCCCCGCCTGCAGCACTTTCACTGCCACTCCGTCACCGGCGGCATCGTAATCTTTGATCGGTACGGTTTTGAGTCCACCCTTATCAACTGGTACAGAGACACCGCCACCCGCCACATCCACAATAAGCTTCCCACTCTCTCTGGTCTCAGCCAGGGAACGGGGTATACGGAAAACAAAACGGACGGGATTGCGCGCCCCCGGTGTCAACAGGGTTGGCCGGTAAAAACCGAGGGGTATCATTTCAGTTACCCCATGAGGGGCAAAGAAGCGACTCCCTTGTGCCGTCGGTATGGCCAGCTTGAAGCGATCGGCAGGCCTGATATCGAGCAGCGCCTGAACTCGTGAAGTGAAGAGCCCATCGACAATGCGAAACAGCGCGCCATCACCCGCCTCTATCATCTCTATCCGCTCAACATCCTTAACGCCCGTCACCTCCAGTGAAAAAGCATCGGAGAGCTTTACCGGCGCCTCTTGGGGCAGCAAGGTAATAGCGGCCTTACCCCCTTCCATAACACCTGAGATAGGGATATCCAGGTGACCATAGTTGGTATCGTAGAGGTGCAGGGAAGTCTGCTGCATCATCTCTGAGGGCACCAGAAATACCAGACTCCCTTCAACCTTCCGTCCCGCCTCCAGCGCCAGTTCATTACTCCCTGGTAGCACCAGTGGCTCTTCAGCCAACCAGGTGACCTCAGACACAGGGAACGAACGCCGGTTGTTCCAACGCAGGAAAAGGTGGCGGCGCAGATCGGGAATCAGATAGGTGGGTACCCGCTGCTCATAGCGTAGCGGTTTATCTCCACCGCCCACCCAGGCGGCCGGGTGATTTGCGCCATCGGGGTAGATCGCCACTTTCTGGGTGGGCAGGAGATTCTCCGCAGAGAGTGTCAGGGCAAGATAACGGAACCCCTCGGGAGCATCGATACCACGCAGGCGACTGAGAAACAGCGCCTCCTTGAGACGGAAACCGGCGGCACTGTTGTGCGCCTCCAGATCAAGAGGGAGCCGCTTTGAGATGCGCACCTCCTGAACCACCCGATCACTGCCGGAGAGCAGTCGTGATACCGAGCCGTCGTAGGGTGTCAGGTTGGCACCGGCCTGCCACCTTACCTGCTCCGGCGAAGCGCTCTGGTTCCCCTCTTCAAGGGCGGGAAATTCGACCTCTTCAGCGGCGGAGAAGAGCCGGTTCTTCCCCGCCTCATCACGGTGGGTCACCGCTACGCGCAGCAGGCTTTTTCTTGCGGTTGGTGGTGCGCCCAACATTTCGTCCCCGAGTGTTTCAAAGAAGCGATCGAGGTCATTGAGCTGTGGCGCGATGATGGTACGGCCGCCGCTGACCTTTGCCGCATGGCTGAAAACATCATCCGTATCCTCTTCGACCATGCCCACCCAGACGGTAGAGATATTGGCATCTTTCAGCTGCCCGAGAAAAAGCTCAAACGCCTGCTGCTCATCATCATCCACCCTCAGTGCGGCATCCGTCAGATAGACCAGTGTGCGGCGCGTGGACGGCACCGCTTCCAGTGTCTTCAGCGACATCTCGACGGAACCGAGGATATCGGTGGCGCCCGCGCCCTCCATGGCGGAGAGCGCGCGCAACTGTGCCGCTTTATCGCGGGTCATCACCTGCCTGATCTGGCTGTCACCCGAGAAGGTCATCACCTGCACCAGGTACTCCTCCGGCAGTTTATTGATAAAGCGGCGCATAATCTGGCGCACCTTCTCAATGCGATAGCCGGATCCCGCACCCACTTCAGGATCGGTATCCATGGAGCCGCTGTTATCGATCACCAAACTCAATACCGGCTGATTGCCGGCTATCGCCTTTTGCGGACGCTGGTAGCTGATACGGTATTGGCTGCCGAGATTCTGCCGGATACTGTCGAAAACCGCTGTCAATCCCTCCGGGTCATCAGCGGTGTAGTACTCGCCGCCACTGAGCGCCGCCACCCTGCCCAGGGTGTTGACATCGGACTTGCCACCAAAGCCGATGGTAAACACCGGTATGTTCTGTTCTGCGACCTGGGCCAACACCTCACCCTTGGTCGCCACGCTACCGGGACCGGTATCGTTATGGTTGGCATCCACGCCATCGGTAAAGAGCACCAGAGCGGGACGATTCTTTCCACCCAGGTCAGCCAACCCTTCAAGCAGGGTGTCGTAGAGGGCGGTTGCACCGTTGGCCCTGACCTTTTTCAACGCCTTGAGCAGCCCCTTTCTGTTTTTTGCCTGTATCGGCTTGGGCTTGGTATCGAAATCAATAACAGTGACACTGGCATCAGCGGGGAGCGATTGGATAAAGTCGGCTGTGGCTGTGAGCGCCACCTTCATCTGCCCCTTCATGGAACCCGACGAGTCGAGCAGCACCACCACATCCAGCGGCGTCTCTATGCGTTTTATGGCAGTGACCCGCGTCTCCACACCCGACTCAATAATCCGGGTATTGTCCAACTGTGGAGTCACGCGGGTACGCTCAGCACCCAGCAGTGAGATATCAACCGTCGCCGCTCCTGCTTCAGCACGGCTGCCGAGAATCTCCAGCCGCCCACTCCCCTCTTCTGCAAATGCCTCGGCCAGTGAACCCGGCCACTCCAACTCGGTGATCTCTCCCGGCTGTACCGGCACCAGATGGGTCTCAAGAAAGATGACACTCTGCTCACGGTTAGGATTGACCTGCACCTTCCACAATCCTGGCGGCAGCCAGAATACCGCTTCACCTTCTGGATTTTTATCACCAATCTGTTCACTACCGGAGAAACCTGGGTGCTGGTACTCCCCATCGAACTCCGGCAGGGCGAGGGCGGCACCATAGGGAACATTGCGTAGCAGCAGGCCACCCAGAGCCTCGCCATTTTTGACTTCAGGCAACACCGGGCCATCCCCGTGCAGTGTCACCGTCACCTCATGCGCACCTTCACCCTCGTTGAGATAGGCGCTCCAGCGATAGCGCCCCTTGAACTGGGGAATACCGTAAAGCTCATGGAGTGGGCCGTGCTCCTGATGACAGACATGGCTGTAGTCAATAGCGTGGCGCATCTTGCCGCTCTCTCTCAGCCACACGCCCTTGAAATCGATCGCCCCACGGTCACTTTGTACATCCATACGCTGAAAACGAAGCCCCGGATGTTCGCTATAGAAGGTGAATTCATTGCGCTCCCCATCATCCAGAGTGAACGTCACCGGGCTGTCGGGGTGCAATACCCTTTCACGTACCAGAGTGGTGTTGACGGAATCGGATGAGAGAGAGAAACGCAGCCACAAGCGGCTGCTGACGGATTCATCAATCTGCGCCAGCAGTAGCTCTTCATCCGAGCGCAAAACTACAGCTCCCGCCTGCTTGAGGTGTGTGATTAAATCCTGCCGCCCCTCCTCAGCCTTCTGCACGGGGTAGGAGAAGCTCCAGCGGTTGCCATAGATCTCACAGGCACGATCCGGCTGCCCCGACTCTTTGCATAGGAAGGTGTCGAAGGCCGAAGCGGAGAAGGAGATATCGGAGAGCTCTACGCTCTCACCGACAGGGGTAAAGGGCAGTGGTGGTGGCTCAGCCGGAACAGTTGCTGAAAACAGCAGACAGACCAGTGCGATTATCAGAACAGTGGTTCTGGGGAGAGGTTGAGACCTCATACGCTACCTCCATTAAATCGATAAACAGGCCGGTAATGAACGCTGATGGACGCGAATAGGATGCACAATTGATAAGAAGCGCCCTTTGCATACGACCATTGAGTTCCCCACCGCAGCTTCGGCTGTTGAGTGGAGCGGCGGGACAGTATGAATTATAGGATTATAGACTGACAAATACGGTGTTCAGTAACACACATTGCCAGCTATACACCAGTGAGTTGAGTTTTATCAAACAGCCAGCCCCTGCCTTGGACTATGATCACTCTCTCCTCTTGCAGAGCTATAGAATAATGAAGTACCTATTTCCGTTCCTGATCTCTCTTGTGCTGCTGTTACAGGCGGCCGTTACTACGGCATCCACTCATAGTCAGTACCGGGTAGTCAGGCAGCTTGGTGAACTCAACGGCATTGCGCTCCACTGTCGGCGGATTGATGAGACCCGGCGCATGAAGCGTGCGATGGTGGAGACTCTGCCAAAGATAAAGGCGCTGGGTGATCTCTTTGATCAGGCTTCCCATGAGCGTTTCCTCTCCCTCTCCGGAGGCGAGGGCACCTGTCCACTCAGAAGTGAATTCAAACAGCAGATCGTTGCCGCGATTGAGGAGCTGCGGGGGCAGTTTTCTGTAGAGCTTGAGGTTGAGGAAGAGCCGGTGGTAGACAATGCTCCGATCGATGGGCGGTATCTGCTGATGAACCACCATGGTCAGGCGATAACGGACGAAGATTTTCGTGGCAATTTTCAGATTATCGCCTTCGGTTATACCCACTGCCCCGATATCTGCCCCACCTCACTGGCGGTGATCTCCATGGCGATGGAAATTCTGGGTGACGAGAGTAAGAGGATTCAGCCCCTTTTCGTCACCATCGATCCCACCAGGGATACGGCGGAAGTGCTGAGTAACTATGTGGGCTTTTTCCATCCCCGGATAATCGGACTTACCGGCTCCACTGAGTTTGTCGAGCGCGCCGCACGCAACTTCAAAGTACGTTATGAGAAGGTGGTCAATGAGGGGGATAGTCCCGACCGTTACTGGATGGATCACACCGCCTCGCTTTACCTGATGGATCCGGATGGGGGGTTCCTGGCTAAATTTGCCCATGGTATCTCCGCGCAGACACTGGCGGAGATGATTCGCTCCTATCTCTGAGGTATTCAGTGCTGAACTAAACGTGCATGCTGAACAGTTAACAAGGCCTTAGTATAATCAGCGGCGGTGCTGGATAATTCCAACTAAGGGCTCGGGATGCTGATTACAGAAATATTGGCGCGCAATGCGCGGATGTACGGTGGTGAGATTGCGCTGGTGGAGCGCGAGCCGGCGGTTGGCGGCCGTCGTGAGATCACCTGGCGAGAGTTTGATGATGAGGCTAACCGCTTTGCCAACGCTCTGATTGCC
>JBEVXT010000077.1:5721-10278 GCA_040505955.1 Sedimenticola sp.
GCGCAGCCGGTGCCGCCAAGCCTGATTTCCCAGTGGCAACGCCATTTTCCAGGCCACGATTACGATACCAACTACGGATTGACCGAGAGCACCGGTCCCGGTTGCGTCCATCTCGGTATCGAAAATGGACACAAGATTGGTGCCATCGGCGTGCCCGGCTTTGACTGGGAGTGTCGTATCGTCGATTTTAGCAGCAACAAACTGGCAGATGGTGAGCCCGGGGAGTTGCTGGTCAGAGGGCCGGGGGTGATGCGTGAGTACTACAGAAACCCCGAAGCAACCCAGGAGGCGCTGCAGGATGGGTGGCTCTATACTGGCGATATCGTACGCCGTGATGAGGAGGGATTTATCTGGCTCGTTGATCGCAAGAAGGATCTCATCATCAGCGGTGGTGAGAACATCCCACCGGTGGAGATCGAGCACTTCTTCATGGCCCACCCGAAGATTCAGGATGTCGCTGTGATTGGTGCTCCAGATGAGCGTCTGGGCGAGCAGGTTGCCGCCATTATCCAGGTCAAGAGCGGACAACTGCTTGATGAAGAGGAAGTGCAGCGTTTTGCTGGAGGACTACCCCGTTATAAACGCCCCAGGGTGATCCACTTCGGCCAGGTGCCGCGCAATGCCACCGGCAAGATCGAGAAGCCGAAGCTGCGTGAGAAGTATGGTGGCCGCTAATTGCAGAACAGAGAGGGAGCCGTGGGATTTTGTGTAACTGCTATGTTGGTATAGATGCTAAAAATCGCAGTTTGTCCCCTGCTGGCAGAACTTTTTATGTGTTGCAGTTCAGTCTTTTGGCCTACAATGTATTCGTATATCATGAGGGGAGTAAAATTCACATCCCGCTTGATAGAGTGAGCTGGGAGTTTTCGACGCGGCAACAAACGCCGCACCTGTGTCAGTAGAACCCGTTATCCGAGGAATATGAAATGGCCAAAAAAAAGAGCAAGGTAATCAAACAACAAAAAAAGCAGATCAAAAAACTAAAAGCGCGCATCAATGAGATGAGTGAGGAGATAAAACGCTTGCAGAACAGTGCAGGCACGAACCATCATTTCAGCGAGACTGAGGTAGAGTTAGCCGAAGAGACAACAGAGGATGCCGAGGAAGTTGAGGAGATAATGGAAAACTTGGCAGAACGATAGTACAACCAAATCTCAGCGTTCGATACAACTAACCCTCAAAGCCGGTGGTAGCCGGCCTTGAGGGCGAGGCTCTGTTCAATACATTGAATCAGGTATATTTATACATATCTTTCACACTGCCCACAACTTTGGGATCCGGTGGCACTGCAACCTTCTTGTTCTTACCCTCATATGGCAGGCTGTTCAGGACATGACGCATGCAATTGATGCGTGCCCGTTTTTTACAATCGGAGCGGACTACGGTCCAGGGCGCCCAATCGACACAGGTCTTGTCGAACATCATGTTTTTCGCCTTGGTGAAGTCGTCCCAACGCTGTAATCCATCCTGATCGACCGGGCTCAGTTTCCACTGCTTGAGAATATCGGTCTCGCGGGATTTGAAGCGGCGGAACTGCTCTTCCCGGCTGACCGAGAACCAGAACTTGAATACTCGGACGCCGTCTTCGACCAACATTTTCTCAAATACCGGTGCCTGCTTCAGAAATCGCTTATGTTGCTCCGGCGTGCAAAACCCCATTACCGGCTCCACCACACCACGGTTGTACCAGGAGCGGTCATACAGGGCCATCTCCCCCTTTGAAGGGAGGGTGCTGATATACCGCTGGAAGTACCACTGGCCCTGTTCCCGGATGCTGGGTACCGTCAAGGCAATCACATGGGCCTGTCTCGGGTTCATGTGTTCCATGAATCGTTTGATAGTTCCTCCCTTCCCTCCGGCATCCCTCCCCTCGAAAATCATTACGATACGCTCACCGGTATCCCTTACCCATTTCTGCAACTTCAACAACTCTACCTGCAGGGCCGCCTTATCTTGTTCATACTCTTCCCGATCTGCCTTCGTACTGTAGGGATATTGAGGGCCGATCAGGCGTCTTCGCTTCGAGGTGCACACCTTTTCAACGATATGCTTGGGAACTCCTTTGTCCAGGTTCGTTTTTCCAAAGGTTCTTTTTGCCATGATTCCCCCCTTTAGGGTCTAGTGACTTTCTTGTTGTCTCAGATAGTATCTTGTATAGCGTTAGTTGCGTGGCATCCACGCGCTCTTCCCACCAAGGATATACGGTTCTGTTACACGTTTAAAGTCCCGTGCTGCAAGATAATGGGTGTCTCCTGGTACACTCGCGAGGGGAGTCCATTTTGAGGCATTCTTTTCTGTCATTTGAGGCGAATAGTTACTCTTATTCAACGAAAATGAGCGGAAAAAAGGGCCAAAATGGGGTTTCCGCAGTAGGTGTCCTATTCTCGGACAGGCTCTTAGGGTCGAGATGGCGACCATCCACTGTTAGAATGCCCTGATGGATGTCTCCTATATTCTCGATAATCTCAACGATGCCCAGCGTGATGCAGTCTCCGCACCGGCGGGGGGCGCGCTGGTGCTGGCTGGCGCCGGTAGCGGCAAGACCCGGGTGCTGGTGCACCGTATCGCCTGGTTGATCAAGGTGGTGGGTGCTTCACCGTGGAATGTCCTTGCGGTGACCTTTACCAACAAGGCGGCGCGGGAGATGAAGGGGCGTATTGAAGAGCTGCTGGGGCAGCCGGTGGGTGGTATGTGGGTGGGCACTTTTCACGGCCTCGCCCATCGTCTGCTGCGCGCCCACTGGCAGGAGGCGAAGCTGCCCCAGGGTTTTCAGATTCTCGACAGTGATGATCAGTTCCGTATGATCAAACGGCTGGTAAAAGCGCTTGATCTGGATGAGACGCGTTGGCCGCCTCGTCAGGTGCAGTGGTTCATCAACGGTCAGAAGGATGAGGGGCGGCGCCCTTCACATCTGGATGATGGTGGCGATCCCCATCAGCGGCGGATGATCAGCCTCTATGCGGAGTATCAGGCGGCGTGCGACCGTACCGGTGCGGTGGACTTTGCTGAGCTGCTGCTGCGGGCCCATGAGCTGCTGCGGGATCGGCCCGATATCCTCCAGCACTATCAGGAGCGGTTTCAGCATATCCTGGTGGACGAGTTTCAGGATACCAACGCCATTCAGTACGCCTGGTTACGGCTTCTTGCGGGCTCGCGCAACAACCTCTTTGCCGTCGGCGATGATGATCAGTCGATCTACGGCTGGCGCGGTGCCCGGGTGGAGAATATCCGTGACTTCCAGAAGGACTATCCTATCGCTCCTCTGGTGAAACTGGAGCAGAACTACCGCTCCACCAGCACCATCCTCAAAGCCTCAAATGCGGTCATCGCCCACAACCCCTCCCGCCTTGGTAAGGAGCTGTGGACTGCCGGTGCCGAGGGTGAACCGATCAGTCTCTACGCCGCTTTCAATGAGGTGGATGAGGCGCGTTTTGTCGTCGATAGTCTGCGCAGCTTTGTCAACGACGGCCACGTTCGTTCGGAAGTGGCGATTCTCTATCGCTCCAACGCCCAGTCACGCCTCTTTGAGGAGGCGTTGATTCAGGCGCAGGTTCCCTACCGGATTTATGGCGGCCAGCGCTTCTTTGAGCGGGCGGCGGTCAAGGATGCACTCGCCTACCTGAGAATGGTCGCCAATCCGGAGGATGATCCCTCTTTTGAGCGCTCTGTGAACATGCCCCCACGGGGCATAGGCGCCCGCACCATGGATGCAGTGCGTGCCCACGCCCGGGATTTCGGCTGCTCCCTGTGGCGCGCCGCCCGTGAACTGGTGGCGGGGGGCGCCATGACCAAGCGGGCGGCAACCGCCCTCGGTGGTTTTCTCGATCTGATTGATGAGCAGCGGGTGGATACCTCCGGGCTGGCGCTGCATGAGATGGCGAACCAGGTGATCTCGGTCGCCGGTCTTGAGGCTCACTTCAAGAAGAGTAGGGACGGCAAGGGGTTGGATCGTATCGAGAATCTGGAGGAGCTGGTGGAGGCGACCCGGCAGTTCTCCCAGAAGATGCTGGCTTTTGCCGAGGAGAGCGATGTGTTGGAGATGGACGATCTCACCGCCTTTCTCGCCCATGCCGCCCTGGAAGCGGGAGAGGCTCAGGGGGATGACCATGAGGAGTGTGTGCAGTTGATGACGCTGCACTCGGCCAAGGGGCTGGAGTTTCCACTGGTCTTTATCGCCGGTCTGGAAGAGGGGCTCTTTCCCCACAGCATGTCGAGTGAGGATCCCCAGCGTCTGGAGGAGGAGCGGCGTCTCTGTTATGTCGGCATGACCCGCGCCATGGAGCAGCTTTTCCTCTCCTATGCAGAGAGCCGCCGTCTTCACGGCAGCGAAACCTTCCCGCGGCCGTCACGCTTTCTGCGTGAGATTCCCCCGGAGTTGATGCAGGAGGTGCGGGCGCGACCCCAGGTGAGCCGCGCCGTTTACACTCCCTCCCCCACTGCGTTTGTCATGGAGGAGAGCGCCTTCCAGTTGGGTCAGCGGGTGGAGCATCCCAAGTTTGGTGAGGGGGTTGTGCTCAATGCCGAAGGGTCGGGTGGCGGCGCCCGTGTGCAGGTCAA
>JBEVXT010000077.1:10378-21925 GCA_040505955.1 Sedimenticola sp.
GCCATTGGCGGTTGGTTGGAGATAAATTATGCTGAGTCTCCGGTAACTCCCAACAATGGTGCAAGGTGGTTGCAGGGAATCCATCTATAACGGTTGTGGGAGGAGTATGCGTGTAGCCTACCTGGAAGATGATGCAGCACAGGCGGAGATGCTTGTCTCCTGGATCTGCGAGGCGGGTCACAGTTGCAAGCATCTGGGAAGTGCAGAATCCTTTATCAAGGAGCTGGTGCGCGAAACCTACGACCTGCTGATCCTCGACTGGGAGCTGCCGGAATCGTCAGGCATTGAGGTGCTGAGGTGGATTCAGGAGCACCTGGATTGCCCGCCGCCGGTGCTGTTCATTACCCACCGGGACAGTGAAAACGATATTGTGGCGGCCTTGAACGAAGGGGCCGGTGACTACATAACCAAACCTCCCTCCCGGAAAGTGATGCTGGCTCGTATCCAGGCGCTGCTACGTCGCCGCGGATTGACTCCTGGACGGGAAGATCAGTTGCAGAGCGGGCGCTACTTTCTGAACAGGCAGGGTGGTGAGGTGCTTGTCGACGATACCCCGGCGGAGTTGACCGACAAGGAGTTTCAGCTGGCATGGTTGCTGTTCAGCAATCCCGGGCGCCTCTTCTCCCGCGATCACATACTGGAGAGCGTCTGGGGTCATGGCCCGGGCCTGATTACACGGACGGTGGATATTCACATCTCCCGGTTACGTAAAAAACTGCAGTTGACGCCGGAAAATGGCTGGCGGGTAAAGGCGGTCTATCAGCACGGATACCGTCTTGAATCCACCACCGAGGCTGAGATCACCGGCACCATTTGAATCATTATCGCTATTAGTTCAATATCTGTTCATTATGAATAGCTTATCCGGAATGAACCTCTTCTTCTTTCAGCAGCCGACTGCCCGCCTCCTCAGCTGGCTTCTGGCCGGGTCGCTGCTTTTTCTCTCCCTCTGCCCGACAGCGGCAAAGGCCAGCGACTGGCTCTACACCTTTCGTCCTGGAGATAACCTCTGGAACTTCACCCGGGCCTATCTCAAAAGTCCGGGCCTGCAGGATAAGCTGCAGCGTTACAACGGCATTGCGGTCGCCGACTATGTGCCAATGGGGAGAGAGCTGCGCATTCCCGTCGAATGGCTGATACGGGAACCGGCACCGGCGAAGGTACTGTTTCTTCGCGGCGGCGCTCATGTGATACACCCAAAGGATCCCACCCCCTCTGCACTGGCCGTGGGTGATCTCCTCAGGATCGGGGATGCCCTGGTTACGGATCAGGAGAGTAGCGCTACCCTGGAATTTGCCGATGGGTCGCGGCTTCATATTCAGGCCGACAGTCGTCTCACCCTCGACACCCTTGCCGCCTACAAAGGGACGGGTATGGCCGATACCCGTATTCGTCTGCAGCGGGGTAGAGTGGAGAGCTGGGTGATCCCCTTCAGGGGGCCGGCATCACGCTATGAGATCACCACCCCCGCAGCAGTTACCGCCGTGCGCGGTACCGATTTTCGCCTTGCCAGCAGCGGTGAGCCCGCCGTTACCCGCAGCAGCGTGGTGGAGGGGCAGACAGAGTTGAGTAGCGCTGGCGGAGCAGAGGTGTTGGCCGCCGGTTTTGGCACACTGGTCGAAGTCGGCAAACCGCCCCTGCCACCGCACCCCCTGTTGATGCCGCCGCAGCTGAACGATATCAGTAGCAGCGTACCGGCCATGCCCTATCATCTGCAGTGGCCGGCGATAACCGGCGCACAGAGCTACCGCATCCGCATATCCCCGGCAAAGCAACCGGAAGCAGTGGTTATGGAGAGCAGTTCACAGATGCCGCAGCTACAGCTTCCTAAGTTGCCTCTGGGCAACTATGTGTTGAGTGTCAGCGGCGTCGATGACCTTGGTTTGCAGGGGCTGCCGGGGCGGCATGACTTTACCGTTGCCCCGCTGCCACCGATTCCGACGCCGGGCGAGTGGCAGCCCAACGGTTATCTGCGAACCCTCTGTTGGCGGGGGGCGGGGGGTGCCAGCGGCCACCTGTTCGAGGTCGCAACCGACTGGGAGTTCAAGCGTGTTTTGTGGTACACAGAGCTGCCGCCGGAGAGTAGCTGCGTGGACTTTCCTCCCCCCTCTGCGGGCCGCTATTTTGGTCGGGTCAAGGTGCTGTTAGAGGGGGTTGAGACCGCATTCTCCAGCCCGCGAGAACTCGTTATGAGTCCACATGAGTTCCCCTATTCACACAGGTAACGCCACCAGGAGCCTGTCCGGGAATAGGAACCGTAGCGAGGGATGCTCATTTTGAGTCCATTTTTTCGATCATTTGAGGCGAATATTGGGCATATTTAACGAAAATGATCGGGAAAATGGGCCAAAAGGAGCATTCCGCAGTAGGTTCTCTATTCTCGGGCAGGCTCCTAGAGATCGTCGCCGCCCGGTTATTGACCATATCGCTATCATCGCGGGTACCCTGGCGCTGACGCTGCTGCTGGCAGGTAGCGATTGGCTACAGCGCTGGGACAATCTTATTTACGACACCCAGCTCCATCTTATGCCCAGGCCTGCGGCGGAGGATATCGTCATCGTTGCCATTGACGACGCCAGTCTCAAGGCGCTGGGGCGTTGGCCCTGGCCGCGGGAGATACATGCCGGGTTGGTGGATCGCCTCACCCAAGCGGGGGCACGGGCCGTTTTTCTTGATATTCTCTTCAGTGAAGAGACCCCGGGTGAGCCCGCACAGGATCAGCGACTGGTGCAGGCGGTGAGAGAGAACGGACGGGTATTTCTCCCGGTGATTGCCGAGGAGCGTAGCCTCGGTGGGCAGTTAGTGGAGTCCCTCCCTTTTGGCGACCTGGCCGCTGCGGCACGCGGATTGGGCCATGTACACTTGGAGCTGGAAGCCGACGGCATCGCCCGCGGTGTCTATCTCAAGGAGGGGCTCGGCACCCCTTACTGGGAGCATATTACCCTTGCGCTTCTGCGCTGGCTGGAGCCCTCCCTGGTTGAAAGCCCGCCGGGCCTTCGTAATCCGGCGTCGGTGCATCAGTCACCGTTCCATGTGGTTCGTGACCACTACACCCTGATCCCTTTCTCCGGCCCCCCCGGTCATGTGCCGCGCCTCTCCTATGCCCAGGTGCTCAAGGGGCTTTTCCGGGTGGAGGATATCCGCGACAGCATCATCATGGTGGGTGCCACCGCCACCGGCCTCGGGGATGTGTTGCCGACCCCGCTATCAGCCCGTCGGCAGCCCATGAGCGGGGTGGAGATAAATGCCCAGTTGCTGGATGGGCTGCGGCGCGGCCTCACCCTCACCCGCATGGATCTGGGCTGGCATCTGCTGCTGTCTGCACTGCTGGTTGTGATACCGTTTCTGCTGTATCCCCGCCTCAGTCCCCGTGCCGTACTGGCTGTCACCCTGGCGCTGTTGTTGGGCACTCTGCTGCTCAGCGCTCTCCTGCTGGTGTTGCAGCAACTCTGGTTTCCGCCGGTTCCCGCCCTGGTGGGTATCATGTTGAGTTATCCCCTGTGGAGCTGGCGGCGCCTGGAAAACACCATGGGTTATCTCAATAGTGAACTGGAGCGCCTGCAGTCTGAGCCCAGGCTGGTGGAATATATTGGCCGCTCCCCCGATCTGAATCAGAGTATCGAGTTTCTCAGCCGGATCCTGCCGATTGACGGCTGGCAAGTTGAGGGGCCTGGCGGGGTGCTGATCTCCCGTGCGGGCAGCGCCCCACAGCCGCTTGTATCACCACCATCATCAGCGTTGTGGATTCGTCAGGGGAGCGCCCTGTGGGCACAGGTCGTGGGTGATGACAGTTCTATTCTCCTGGGTCTGCAGTGGGGTGATAAATGCGATCCTACAAAAAAACAGTGGGCAATGCTGGAGAGTTTTCTCTCGCAACTTCGCGCCCCCTCTGTTCCCCGGGTTGCCGGTGCACGCAACACCAGAGAGTTGATAGAGAGCCGCATTCACCAGGTGCAGAGCGCCTCGGATCAACTGCGCAATATCCGCCGCCTGATCAATGACACACTGGGTCAGATGGACGAGGGTCTGGTGGTCACCAGCACCATGGGGCTGGTGATCATGGCCAACCCGCGAGTGGCTCTTTTTCTTACCGGGGAGAAGGGGGATCTGCGTGGCAGGCCGTTGCTGCCACTATTGGATCAGCTGCAGATCCACATAGATGGCGGCTGGAGAGCCGTGCTCAGAGAAGTACTGATTGAAGGCGCTTCGCTTCAGTTGGAGGCGAATAACCCCTTTGGCGGAACACTTTACGTTCAGATGGCTCCACTGGTGCTGCACGATCAGGCCGGTCGCGGCATGATCATCAATATCTCAGATGTAACACAGCTGAAACGGAGCGAGCGTCAACGATCCCTGGCACTCGGATTCCTCTCCCACGACCTGCGCTCTCCCATTACCTCCCTGTTGGCGCTGCTGGAATCTGGAGGGGATGAGGTTGACGGGGAGCGTCTGGAGAAGATTGAGACCTATGCCCGCAAAACCCTCAATTTGGCGGAAGATTTCCTTCAGCTTGCCCGTGCTGAAAATGCAGACATTGGCGGCTTCGGTGAAATAGATCTGATCAGTGTTGCCCACAATGCGGCTGACGAGCTCTACAGTTTGGCGCGTCAAAAGGGGATCGTCATCGAGCGGCGGTTTGAGGAGGAGGCGGTGTGGCTGCTTGCCGACGCCAGCCTGTTGGAGAGGGCTTTTATTAATCTGCTGGGGAATGCGGTTAAGTTCACTCCCCGGGACTCCCGGATTCTCTTCCGCATTGAGCGAAATGGAGAGGGATTTCAATGTGCGGTTATTGATCAGGGCCCGGGTATCTCTGCTGAAGAGGGGATGCATATTTTTGAGCCCTACACCCAGGCTGACCGTTCCCCGGTAAAAAACAGGCAGGGCGCAGGGCTTGGGTTGGCCCAGGTTAAAGTGGTGGCGGAAAAGCATGGCGGGAGGATTGCAGTACAGGTAGCACCCGGCGGCGGCGCCTGGTTTACTCTGAGCCTGCCCTTGGCGTTGCTGGTGGAGGATCCACTACCATCCTAGGTTCTCTGTTCGGGTAACAGTTACACGGCATAGGCGAAATGTCTCGTCAGGTGTCGCTCCATGAGGTTCCACCAGGATTTTTGGCTATGGCTCTCCGCTAATACGTAGCATTTCAGGTCACCCTCTCTCTTTTGGACGATATCCCACCAGGGGCAGTCGGCCTGCTCCTTTTTATCAGGCTCTCTTTGAGCAACCGTTTTTTCCGTGATGCCGTTGTCTCCATCATGTTGCGCAACAGAATATTCAACGAAACTGTTGGTTCTCGACAGTACCTGCTGTAAGCGCATCGGCAGGCGTACTTTTCCCTGCTGTACCATCACCCACTCAGGATTTTGGTGTGGTGTCAGGTTTGTCAGCAGACGCATTCGCTCTGTGCCGCTACGGTACTCAGTGAGCAGAATGGATTCCCTGGCACTGCACTCGCTATCTTCAAATGCCACCAGCGACAGGGTCGCCGTGCTATTGATGTTTTTCCTCTCTATGCCGAGAGTCAGCCCATCCCGGCGGATCTCTGTCCAGGTGATGGCGCCAACCATCCACTCCATCTCCGGGCTCATTCTGATAGCGATCAGATCACCCACCTGTACTCTGCTCCCACTCTTCACCGGCAGTTGCAGGCAGAGGCCCTGCTCACTCTCATTCATCAGCAGTCCGGTCATCCTCGGACTCTGTTTTGAGAGTGTCTGCCGGGGTTTCCAGCGGGTGTCGCTGAGCGTTAGTTCAGCGCTAATATAATCGTCGTCGGGCATCTGCGCCTGTGACAACGGGTCTATTGGCCAGGCTGTGCGGGACGGTATTGGATTAGAGCGTCTCTCTCCCTGCGGTTGCGGAGTCAGCGGTGTTGCTCCCGCTCCGATGGTGGAGCAGACACCGGCAAAGCCGAGGACTACCTCTGTTCGTAGCTCATTTGATGCCCTGGGTGTGGTGCGTTCGCTCTCTGCATCCCAGCTACGCAGCAGTATGTCGATGGTTGCCTGGCTCATCTCCCCGCTTCGGAGGGGCCTGTTCTGCTGTTTCCAGTCAGGTTTCTGTCGTTCCACAAGTTGTTTGATCAGAGCCTGCATCTCCAGTCCCAGAGTATCGGGGGCGGTGCCTCCTCTGCCTAATTGAAAAGGCTGGATGTGGTTATGTAGGGTCAGGTGGAAACGATTATCACCGCTGGCCAGCTCACCGGTGGGAGACATGTGCACATGCTTTTGCAGCTCTGGAAGTTCTTCAAAAAGTTCCCTCAGCTGGTTGCTGTGGAGCGATGTGGGTGCGCTGAATCCGAGCAGAAGCATCTCCTTGAAGAGGCCCTCCAGCGTACGTGTGCCGCCACCCGGATCTATCACGGGCTCTCTGTGAAGGGTCAAGTGTTCGGCGTGGCTGTAGATGGAGTAGGCCATTCTCCAAACTTCGCTACCCATTGCCCGGCGTACTGCACAAGATGATTTCAGAATCTGATACAAGTGAAAAAGTGAACGCTGCAGAGTGCCTGCTTCCTGTTGCTTCTGTCGTGGGAGGTACCAGATGGCGCGCTTTTTATCAGCTGTAAGGCAGCGATAGGCGAGGGCAAGCTCGTAATGAAAATGCACAACCAGCTTGGTTTGGTACTGTGCTTTTTTGCCTTCGGGGGTATGAGTATGGAGCAGTCTGTTTTGCAGCTCGGCAAGTAATCCACCGGCGGGGCCAGCCAGCATATCGAGAAAATCTCGACGCTTGTGCATCTTCAGAACAAGCCGGTTGGTCTCCTGAAGCAGGCTGAGAAGTTGTTCTGCGGTCTTGCAGGTGTGACCAAAGGGAAGTTCTGAAAACCACGCATTGAGAGTGCCGGGCGACATATCGAAGGAGGCGCTGGATGGTGGCCTTTGTGGTGGCAGGGGGAAGCCGATAGCCAGTCTGTCTGTCATGATCTTTTGCCTGGGTCGAAGGGTGACGAAAACCAGGGCCGGATGTGTCAGCCCGGAGTTCTCGCTTCCGTTGCTGAATCTCTGGCATACACTGTATGGCAGGTGAGGGGTCTGCTAGAAGGGGTGAGGAGGGGATGGATACAAATGTTTACAGCTGGGGCACAATGCAAGAGCGGTATCAGGAGATCTGCACCAAGCCCTGTTCGAACGCGTATTTAATCAGTCCGGCGGTGGTCTGAATGCCCAGTTTTTTCTTTATATTCAGGCGGTGGGTCTCCACCGTTCTTACAGAGATATCCAGTTGGCGGGCGACCACCTTGTTGCACTGACCGGCGCTGATAAGTGTGAGTACGGTCTGCTCCCTGTCGGTCAGTGGTGGAACGGTTCCTGATCTGTCAGAGAGTGTCTCTGAGGCGCTGGAACTGAAGTAGGTTTTCCCCTCGTAGACTGTTTCAATTGCCTTGATCAGCTCACCGGAGGAGACGTCTTTCAGGACATAGCCAGAGGCGCCGGATTGCATCACTTTCAGGATGTACTCCTGATTGTCATGCATGCTCAGAATCAGCACCCGAACGGCCGGTTGTTTCTGCTTGAAGCAACGAGTGGCTTCAAGCCCCCCCATCACCGGCATGGTCAGATCCATCAACACCAGATCCGGTGCCACTTGCTCCGCCACCTCCAGGGCCTCCCTGCCGTTGCTGGCCTGCCCGACCACCTCAATTCCCGGTTCATCCTGCAGGCGGGCGTTGATGCCGTCGAGCACCAGTGGGTGGTCATCGACCAGTAGCAGACGGATGGGTGCGTGAGGAGTCATTTTGTGCGCCGGTTATATAGTGGGGAATGGTTGATATTGGCCGCAAATAAATGCGTATGAACGCAAGTAGTTAAAATACTCTCTACAGTGCGATGTATCTGAAAAAACTTTTGCTGATTATTGACGTTCAATGCCATGACCATTTACTAGTGAAGAGTAAACGAAGGGTTGTGTTTGCGTTTATTTGCGTTCATTTCCGGCTGAGTTTCAGGGGTAATCAGGGGTATATGCTGTTTGGCAGAGTGGCTTTCAGGGTTGTTCCCTCATCCGGTTGGCTCTGCACACTGAACTTTCCACCGAAGAGTTCAATTCGTTCGCGCATGTTGTGTAGGCCGATTCCCTCGTTCTGAGGCGGTCTCATGGGTTCAAATCCGCAACCTTCGTCTTTGATCTCCAGCCGGACATCATTGGCAGACAGCCATAAGCGTAGCATGACACGGCAGCGGCCAGCGTGGCGTTCGATATTGGTCAGCGCCTCCTGAGCCACCCGGTAGAGAGTGATCTCTATATCTTCAGCCAGTCGCCTGTCGGGTAGCTCGATGGAGAGCTGAGTGGAGAAGCCGGTACGTTCTGTGAATTGGTCGACCAGACTCTCCATTGCCGACTCCAGTCCCATATCATCCAGCAGGCTCGGGCGCAGGTCATGGGAGATGCGCCGCACCTCACGAATAGCATCGTTGAGCACTGCATTTCCCTGCTCCAGATCCTCCACGCCATCACCCTGTCCCCGGTCTATCCTGTTGATGGCCGATTCGATACGAAACTTGACCGACACCATCAACTGGTTGATCCCGTCATGGAGTTCACGGGCGAAGCGGCGACGTTCACTCACCTGGAAACGTATCGATTTGTGGGCCAGATCCCGCAGCCGGGTATCGGCCAGTCGGCTTTCGTGGATATTGATGGTGAGACCGGTGAGGGCAATGATGATGACCGTGATGGTGATAATCATTAGCACGGTAAAGAAGGTATTACGGACATTGATATCGACCTGGCCGCGAATCTTCTCCACCTCGTCGGTGATATCATCAATATAGAGACCGGTACCCAGCATCCAGCGCCATCTCGGCAACTGGACGGCGTAGCTCAATTTCTCCTCATTCTCTCCGGTGGAGGGTTTGTTCCAGAGATAGCGATGAAATCCTCCGCCTTCACCGGCAACGTGCAGCAGGTTGCGAATGACATAGTCGCCATCTGCATCTTGGAGGTCATAGAGGTTACGACCGATGAGATTGCCGAGAATGGGATGGACGAGATTGACGCCGTGTTCATCATAGACAAAGAAATAGCCATCCTCTCCATAGGTCAGGCTGTTAAGAATACGCTTTACCTCCTCCTGGGTAGCCTCTTCATCCAGTGAGGGGTCACGGATAATATGGTCGATGGAGGTCAGGGCAAGGCTGATATAGTTCTCCAACTCGCGACGCTTTGAGGTCAGCAGGTTCTCCTCGAAGGTCTGGATCTCCAGCTCCGAAAGGGTGTGGGCCTGATTGACGTTGATCAGAGTGATGGCACCGGCCACCAGTACAAGGGGCAGGATCGCCAGAAGGAGAATTTTTGTTTTAAAGCTCATTGATGCCTTGTTGGTGGTGTCAGTTTGTCAGTGAGTGTGAATCGCACAGAAAATTGGAAAATAGCTTTATCTGATTACTCCTGAAACTTAGCCGGAAATGAACGTAAATATGTCCTTGACGGGCAAACCGCTTTCGCATTGATGATAAATAATCAAGGGCATGTTCTACCGCTTTGCATTTGTAGGAGCGAACTTGTTCACGATGGACTCCGAAACATGCTCCTCGCGAACAAGTTTGCTCCTACACCCGGCTTCAGGATTATTCTATAGAGCCAACTTCAAATATTCACGACCATTTAAACCGTTCCGTCTATGTGGTTTTTACCTGACCCAGTGGCAACTCGGTGGTGTGTTTGATCGGATTAAGTGTGATCATCGATTTTACCTCCCGCACCACCTCCAGCTGAGAGAGTTGCTCATAGAAGAGGAGGAGACGGTGGAGCAAACTGGTAAAACAACCCGGCTGCATATCCCGATACCCACCACCCGCCCCGGTGATATCCCCGATTTCAGTGATATCAAGGTGCAGTCGGCAGGCGAGATCCGTCGTCCGGCCATCGATACCCCTGCCCAGGAGATGGATGACCTCGCCTTTGGCCTGGTGCGGGTACTCGATGATGAGCATCGGGCGACAGGCCCTTGGGCGCTGAACCTCGACCCCCGGTCTCTGCGCGATGGTCTGCGCCATATGCTGCTGACACGCATCTACGACGATCGCATGTTCACCCTTCAGCGTCAGGGCAAACTCTCTTTCTATATGAAGAGCGCCGGTGAGGAGGCGGTGGCCGCAGCCTCAGCCGCGGCCCTGCGCCCCGGGGATATGCTCTTCCCCACATACCGCCAGCAGGGACTGCTGATGGTGCGTGGTTTGCCGCTGGTGGATATGATGAGCCACTGCCTCTCCAATACCCGTGATATGTGCAAAGGGCGACAGCTACCGGTGATGTATAGCTGGTCAGCGGGCGGCTTTTTCAGTATTTCCGGTAACCTCGGTACCCAGGTTACCCAGGCGGTGGGTTGGGCCATGGCCTCGGCCTACAAAAACAGTGATGAGATCGCCGTCACCTGGATTGGTGATGGCAGTACCGCCGAGGGTGATTTTCATTATGCCCTCACCTTCGCTTCGGTCTACCAGGCGCCGGTGGTGATCAATGTGGTCAACAACCAATGGGCCATCTCCACCTTTCAGGGTGTGGCCGGTGGTGACAACAACACCTTCGCCTCCCGTGGTCACGGTTTCGGTATTCCCGGACTGCGGGTGGATGGTAACGATTTTCTTGCCGTCTATGCCGCTACCGCCTGGGCCGCCGAGCGTGCCCGGGCACAAGCAGGTCCCACCGTCATCGAGATGTTCACCTACCGTGCCGAAGGGCACTCCACCAGTGATGACCCCACCAAGTACCGTCCCCGCGATGCCTATGAGGCTTGGCCGCTGGGAGACCCGATAGAGCGTCTCAAGCAGCACCTGATCGGTCTGGGCGAGTGGAGTGAAGCGCAGCACAAGGCGCTGATCGCTGAATTGACTGAGGAGGTCCAGCGGGCCTACAAGGAGGCGGAGAGCTACGGCACCCTCACCAGTGATCCAAGGTTGTCGGCTGCGACCATGTTTGAGGATGTCTATAAAGAACAGTTGCCCCACCTTCGTCGGCAGTGCCAGCAGATGGGAGTCTGACAATGGCCCAACTGAACATGGTTCAGGCACTCAATTCTGCCATGGATGTGGTGCTGGAGAACACGCCAGAGGCGCTGATTATGGGAGAGGATATCGGCTACTTCGGAGGTGTATTTCGCTGTACAGATGGTCTTCAGGAGAAGTACGGCACTCACCGGGTGATAGATACCCCCATAGCTGAAGGAGGCATCGTTGGTGTGGCCATCGGCATGGGGGTGAATGGTCTGCGTCCGGTGGTGGAGATTCAGTTTGCCGACTACTTCTATCCGGCGATGGATCAGATTGTCAGTGAACTGGCACGGCTGCGTTATCGCTCCGGTGGTGAGTTCTGGGCGCCGCTGACTATCCGTATGCCCTGCGGTGGCGGTATCCGTGGCGGTCAGACCCACTCCCAGAGCCCGGAAGCGATCTTTGCCCATGTCTGCGGCCTGAAGACGGTGATCCCCTCCAATCCCTACGATGCCAAAGGGATGCTGATCGCTGCCATGGAGGATGATGATCCAGTGATCTTCCTGGAGCCCAAGCGACTCTATAACGGCCCCTTTGACGGTGACCCTGACAAAGCGGCAGC
>JBEVXT010000078.1:0-5636 GCA_040505955.1 Sedimenticola sp.
GATAGCTCACCCAAAAAGCATCAATACGGGCATCGGTTGTTTTTATACTCCCTGGCATTGGTTTTTGCCACCATATTTTGTTGGTGATATGAAAAATGTAGAACGTGAATAGAACAAATGCAATATTATTCCGTTATCCGTGCGTGTCGAGTAACACCAATACATGTGCGTGTCGTATAATCAGCTGTTAGCTGAATAAGATCGTGGGAAAATACATACTGTGAAATACAGTCACAAGCACGGAACAAAAAATCCTGTAATTGAGCAAGAAGAGAAATCTATATTGCTTGCAGTAGATCGCGCTTTATCTTCTTCATCCAATTCACAAACGATTGGAAGAAATGGCGAGCTTCCTCTACTAGCTTTTCTTAATAGATATCTTCCTCCAACATTTAGGGCTGTGTCAGGGCACTTCATAACACCAAACGGAACTATTTCTCCTCAAATTGACGTTATGATTCTAGACTCTAGATATCCATTGCTTGCCGAAAACCTTGATGGTTCGGTATTGGCGATGCTTCACTCTGTAATCCAAACAACTGAAGTAAAAACGAATCTCACTTCAGCCGATATTAAAAAAATATCTAGTGATACTAAGAAAATTCGCATCCTTATGAACGAGGTTGATATTTTTAACGGATGTGAATCATTCAGTGCGCCAATTACACATGCATTTGCATATCGAATCAAAAGCAAGCTAGAAACAATCGAGCAATCATTTCAAGAGCATTGTGAACCAGATACTTTTCACTTCGATCTAACAATTCTAAGACTATTAGAGCCTAATTTAAAATCTAAAGAAATTGGCTGCGAACTCCACTATGAACCACTAACAACCGAGGGTGAGAGTGAATTGAAAGAAGGGCATGACGTGCCTATAAGTAACTTCAAAGGCAAATTTTTATTTGGTACTCGTGCAAGTTATACTCCCTTATCAGATATTTATTACTCCTTAGTCCAGAATGGCTACTACATGCTGGGAGATAGAAACTTCACGTTCAATGATATAGGTGAGCACGTAATGAGTTACATGTCTTGGTCTACTGCATCATGGACTGAACTATATGAATAATCAGCTAACAAGTAGCTCAAGCGGACGTAAAAAACACGCCGCTTAGCATGGTCGTTAGAATTAGAATGGTATCGACATGGAGCTGTTTAAATATGTAAATGAGGAAAGGATAGATATTCTTGAAAGCGGATTAGTCCGATTCACGCAGCCTCAAGCTTTTAATGATCCGTTCGAGCTAAATCCGCATATTAGTTCGTTGGCAGATGAGCCATATTTGGATGACTCTTTTAATAGCAATTTTGAGACAATAATTATTGAGGAGTACGAGCAACAACCTGAAAGCTTTAAAAGCGCAATATCACTCTTACAGTACAGAACTTATGCTGAATCAAAAAAAGATGAAATAAGGCTAGTCGGAAAAAATATTGCCGAACACGCCACTCCTTTTGTAAAAAACATTATAGATGAAAGTGTTGCAAGAAATATTGGGATACTTTCTCTCACAGAGGATTCACACAATCTATTAATGTGGGCTCATTACGCCAATAGTCACGGAGGTTTTGTAATTGGATTAGATTCTCAGCACGAATTCTTCGATCAAAGGAAATCAGAAGATGATGGGTTACGATGTTTAAAAAAGCTCAAATACAATAATAGTAGACCCTCTTTAATTCTGAGTAATGTTAAAAGCTTAGAATCATTTATGATTAAGGGTGATATTTGGGAGTATGAAAAAGAATGGAGGATGGCACTCTCGCTAAAAGAATCTTGCGTCATAAAAGAATCACAACCTTATGATATACATCTTTTTAGAATACCATTTGAAGCGTTTAGGTCAGTATTAATAGGAGCGAGAGCAACAGAAAAAACGAAAGCAAAAATTAGGAGTATCGTTGAAAGTAATACAAGCCTTAATCATATAAACATCTTTCAAATGAAAGTTCATGATACCAAGTTTAAATTGGAGAAATGTGATTAATTCTAACAAAATGCTCAACGCCGTTCGCTATCGCTCACTCAGACGCTCCGCAGCTTTGCTGCGCCGCGCTGGTTAGCAAGGCGTTATGTTTTCAAAAAAACTCGACACGGGGCGCCCCACTTCAAGGCATAACCCCGGTCTTGTTACAGGGAGCAGCTACTCCCTGGCTGCGGCCTAGTAAGCCGCTTAAGGTGCGAATTGACAGCGATGATGCTAGTGGCATCTACCAAAGCCAATTCACAGCCGTAGACCAGAGCCGATTCGCGGTAGGCAATGGTCAGGCGCCTGGCAGGGCGCCATATAAATACGAGCTAAGTTTTAATTAGCTCAACCGGTTGAGCAGTTGACTGAGGCTAACGCCAATGAAAACTACTGTAACCACCGAGGTGAAGTTTGATATTGCTAAAACCATTACGGCTCTAACCCAGTTCGTGTTGGCAATAGCTTCCATCATCCAGATCCTTTAAACCAAGTCCTGCGGGGAGGGCGGCAGCCCAAACCGCAGGCGCTAATTATTGAATGGTGAAACATAACCAGCACCACCAGCCGACCTCGTTCCTCGGCGGCTGTGCTGGGCGTTATGTTTAAGAGGAGGCCCCTCCGATGGAAGTGAAAAGTAGGAACGCGGTCATTGCTATAGTCACAGCCTTTGTAAGTGGCGGAGCTTTGGCTGCCGTAATAACGTTCATATCTACTGCATACAGCAAGCTGAATGAAGCGGAGGTAAAAGAGCAAATAGTTGCTGCAAAACAACAAGTAATGGAGGAAATATACAAAACTAGAGAGGTAGAACAACGTAAAATTACTAGCATAGTAGAGGAAATCACTACAGCAAAAGGAAAAGCACTAAATGCCGTTGAGTCTGCTCAAACCGCAATTGACTCTCTCGATAAGGTTACCCAGAAAGTCGGCGACATAAAGAAAGATGCTGAAGCAACATTTAGTCAAATTGCCAAGATCAGAAAAGAAGTATCCGGGGCCGCAAATGTGGATATGGAGGCTTTAGCAAACATAGTCGAACCCCTGATAAACAAAAGGCTTGCTATCCAGAACGCTATTCTTGCTTTTAATTCCAAAGCATGCCCGAAGGGTTGGAAGGTTTATGAGCCTGCAGAAGGTAGATTTCTTAGAGGCATAGATAGGAACGGGGGTTCCGATGAACGTGGTAGAGCCCCAGGAAGCATCCAAGATGACACATTGCAAGACCATCAACACTCCATTGAACCAGCGAAGTCAGCAGCGCACCAACCAGGTTCTCCTGCACCTCATGGGTACGGAAGTGGCCCGTATGGGCACAATATTGAATCAACTAAAGGTGTCGGTGGTTCTGCACGGATTTCAGGTGAAACTAGGCCGAAAAATGTGGCGGTATTGTTTTGCGTAAAGCAAGAAACATAACCAGGCCTTACAGCGGACGCAGTCGCTAGCGCGCCTGCTCCGCTGAAGGCAACGTTAGCACAGCAAAGAAATGGGACGTAGACAAGCCATAAAAGATGCAATAAGAGAAGCGTTTGGTGATGTAGCATTTCCCAGTCATATGGGAATACATGCTGCTATTGCCATGGATGATTGGATATCTGACCCGCATACACTTGCCGAAATAACGAAAGAAAAAGATATAAAAGGAAAATGGTGGGATATACCAGAAGGTGAGTTCAGATATATGTCACTTGCGTCATGTTATTTTGACGCAAAAGCAACTGAATTCTACTTGCCAGCATTTATGACAGCAGTTATAAATGATACATGCTTTGCTAAGTATAGGTGTTTACTAGATTGGTTAGAACCAGGAATTAATGATGAAGAGTGTGCTCTATATGATTATTTCAAGGAACAATTTGCAAATATTTCGGGCAAAAAAAGAGCTTCTTGTATCACGGTGCTAGAGTATATCCGAGATCATATAGATCCAAAAGATTATAGCGGTGAAATGGATGTTAATGAGCTATTGTCTCATGAATTCTGGAATCAAAGTGCTAACAAAAAGCTCAACCCGACCGTATAAAGCGGCGCATTTTTTGCAAAAAACGCAAAAATTCCTCCACTTTATACGGCCGGTTAGCTAAACGTTAGGCGCACGAATTGCATAATCTATTATTCAATGGAAGGGTTCAATAAAATGATGAAGCGGAGAATAAGTAGATCAAGTAACATGGATAAATCATTCAATCATTACAGAATCTTTTTTTTCATTGTAGCGTTGATGATATTAGCTGGATGTGCAAGGAAGCCGATTGGAATTGTCAGCACGCAAACCCAAGTACCATTACCTACCGAATCCATACTAGTTCAGGGTGTCAAGCCTACGACATATGAGGTCGTTTTCATTAAGGGCCGAATAGTCAATGGTAAATTTAAGAAAGCTAAGCATGTAGGAATAATTGTCGGATCACCTAATGGAAGGTATCTTGTCGGAAAAGCACAGGCAGGTGATGTTGTCGCCTTAATCATGTTCCTGCGACCTAAAAGTAACAATGGACAAAATATAAGCTTCAGATTTTGTGGTAAGAATGTTCTAGTTTTCACTGTGCCCGAGGGAAAAGTCGTTTATCTTGGTGATATATCAATAAAAGAAACAGGAAGAAACTCGTTCAACATTAATTATTCATCAGATTTCAATGCAGCTAAGGAGTACATTGACGCTAACTATCCAGCATTGAGAGGGCGCCTTGATAAAATTGCCGCAAATGTCATGCAGTACGAATGTCCTCCTGCATATGAATACATCATGATATACAAATAACCATGAGGCACTACTTCTGGTTTCATGTGCAGAGATTTAACTCGTTTAGCCTAACAAGCGCCTCAAAGCGACCAATTTTTCACTCCTTCGTCGTGAAAAATGGCCGCTTTAGGCTGGACGTTATGTTTCAATAAAGGAAAGTATGAGCAAAAATATTATCATCATATGCTTGGCTCTATTATTAATTGGCTCAAATGTATGGCAATTTTATTTGCGCGTTGATCAAAGAGTATCAATGGGTTACATGAGTGGCGAACTTCACTCATATCAAAATACTCATTTAAAAATGGAAAGAATGTTAACTTATCATATTAAAGATGTCTCGACAGAAGACATGCTGAAACAACTAAATACGTTATTTCCAGAAGATGAACCCTTCGTAAAAGAAGGTTACATACATTCTGGTTTTACTTCATTTAAATTAGATGCTACTGGCAAGTACATCGAATCTGTTGGCTATAAGTAAGGTAAGACATAACCAGAATGTGCTAGAAGGAACGATATGAAATTCAGAGATGATTACGGAGTATATGTTTGTCCACATGTATTCAACGATGAAAAGCCAGTCCTTGATGCAGTGAGAGACCCGGATGGCTATTGGCAGTTTTTCTGTGGTGACCCATCATGTCCTGAGAATACAGAACCAAAACTAGTCGGTGTTGGGCACTTAATTAATAGAGATAAAACCATTGATGAGTTAGCTAAACTAGAGGTTGCATCTTATGCTGAGCGCAAGTCGGTTAAATCTCCATGGCGTATTGGTAAACTTGATGTTTAGCGCAGTTAATGCACATAACAAAAAGAAGAAGCCGACACAAAAAGACGTGCGGCTTATCTTGTTCTGCTTCAGTTGAAATGAGACTTTCTTAACATCAAAATAACTACATTTACAGTGGGTGAGC
>JBEVXT010000079.1:0-4950 GCA_040505955.1 Sedimenticola sp.
TGATGTTGAAGTTCAGATCGCCCTGCAAGGTGTCTGCACTATCACCCGTGTAGCTCTCTATGTTGTTGGAACCAGCCAGGATGCCGCCGCTAATGGAGCCATCCGCCAGGTCAACGGTATTCGCTCCCGCCACCACTGAGATATCGATAGAATCTCCTGTGGTATGGCCTAGGCCGTCGATGTTGCCACTCAAGCTGCCTGCTGCGCCGAAGGTGAAGCTGTTGTTACTTACACCACCGATCAGGTTGGCAAAGTCAGTGAAGGCCACGGCCCCTGCTGTGCCAGCATTGACGCCGGTGATGCTGAAGTTTACATCGCCCTGCAAGGTGTCTGCACTATCACCCGTGTAGCTCTCTATGTTGTTGGAACCAGCCAGGATGCCGCCGCTGATGGAGCCATCCGCCAGGTCAACAGTATTCACTCCCACCACCGCTGAGATATCGATAGAATCTCCTGCGGCATGGCCTAGGCCGTCGATGCTGCCACTCAAGCTGCCTGCTGCACCGAAGGTGAAGCTGTTGTTACTTGCACCACCGATCAGGTTGGCAAAGTCAGTGAAGGCCACGGCCCCTGCTGTGCCATCATTGGCGCCGGTGATGTTGAAGTTTACATCGCCCTGCAAGGTGTCTGCATTATCACCCGTGTAGCTCTCTATATTGCCGGAACCAGCCAGGATGCCGCCGCTGATGGAGCCATCCGCCAGGTCAACGGTATTCGCTCCCGCCACCACTGAGATATCGATAGAATCTCCTGTGGTATGGCCTAGGCCGTCGATGCTGCCACTCAAGCTGCCTGCTGCACCGAAGGTGTAAGTGTTATCACCTGGGCCACCGGTCAGGCTCTCAACTTCAATAAAGCTCGCACCAGCAACAGTTCCACTGTCTACCCCATCAATGCTAAACGTAGTAGCATCCCATACGATGGTATCACTCCCTGTACCACCACTTATGATGACATTTGAATCTAATTTGAGACTAGGTGAGAGCCCAATAAACAATTGACCTCCAGTATTATCCTGGCCAAAATATAGATTCAATAATGCTTGATTTTTCGTTGTATTCGAAATGATACCGGATATAGTAATATCCCCATCAGCGTTTAATGTAAGATCTTTTACAGACGTCCATGTGACATTTGCAGAACTATCTACAATGATATTATTTGTTGCTTGTAGTTCAACATCTGCACTATTCAATAGACTGGATAAGTCCAAATCATTAATTACTGAGTCATTGCCCGCATTGTCAGCAAACTCATCATGATCAGTAATTAAGTCACCATTTGTCGTAGAAGCATTAGAAATTGTAATATTTAGGGGATCTAGGAGCAGAGTACCCGTGCTTCCGGCGGCTGCGGTAAGGTCTGCAGTACCAGTAAAGTCGAGATAGGCTTTACCTGACACCTCGGCAAAACCACCATCACCCCCATTAACACCGCCCCTGGCACTGATGTCGCCATAGTACTGGGTGCCATCATCGGACCAGACGATCACACGACCACCGTCACCCGTATCTGTGGCATCCGCTATGAGAGTGGCATTTGCCCCCACGTAGGTGCGGCTGGCATTTTGAATATCTGCATTGCTGCCCTGATAGTCACCACCCACACGGATCTGACCACCACCGGTGGTGCCTGAGGCATCGAGCGTGGCATTACCGGTGAGTGCGACTCGGTCGCCCAGTACATCAATATTGCCACCCGTTCCAGCAGTGGAAGATACATCAAGGGTGCCGCTGTTGTAGACATCACCACCTACACCTACCAAGCGAATCACACCTCCTTCGCTGACAATACTGCCTGCTTCTATGACACCTTCGTTGTTGACAACCTGACTAAAGACATCCCGCGCTGCCTTACCGGTCAGCAGTACCTGGCCGCCTGCAGCACTGATGCTACCGCTGTTGTTAACGGCGGCATCGCTGCCCGTAGCGTTGTGCAGCATGCCTTCATCAACCTGGAAACGAATGAGTCCGTCCCCGTCGAAGTCGAGGGTCATTTTGCTGCCGGAGGCCAGGTTCACTTCTCCGGCTTCGGCAACGATAATACCTTCGTTAGAGACACTACCGCCCATAAGGCTGACTGAACCACCAGTGGCGGCATTGATGAGGCCTCTGTTGACGATGGCACCACCCTCACCTGTGAAGGTGAGGCGATCGTTCATAAAGTCGTTTGTGTCGATATCCAACGAGGTGGCAACCAGGCTGCCCACATTGATACGTGCTGACTCGCCAAAGATCATGCCGTTGGGGTTCATCAAGAAGACCCGGCCGTTGGCATTGAGCTGGCCTAGAATAATGCTGGGGTTCTGGTCGAGAATACGGTTAAGGACAGAGGAAGAAGCGGAGGGTTGAACAAAGTTGACCTGCTCGTGTGCGGCGATATCAAAGTTCTGCCAGTCCAGCGCCATATTGTTGGTTTGCTGGGTGATTACCGTTGTATTGGCGTTTGGCGTGCTAATGCTGCCTGAACCGCCTACAACCACCCCTCCCTGTGGACCCGCGTGAGCGGTACTCATAAGTAGGGCTTGACCGACCACTATGCTGCCCGAGAAGAGGCATATCTTTTTAATAACAGCAGCAAGTGGCTTAAGAGTTCGTCCCTGGCTAGCTAGTTGTGGATTTAATTTTGCGACCGTATTTTTTCTGGTAGCTCGACGTATATTCCTAACTCGCTTCATTTTCCTTTTCCTATAGAGTGTTTCTATACACTGGGTGAACTCACCACCCTTACTCACAGCAACGAGCTGCAAATAAATCCTGATAGCAACAGGTAGAACACCTGTTGCCAGATTATTTAGTGGAATCGATAGTTCAGATTAAAGTAGTACTGAGGCTCACGACTATTCGATGGATCTCGCGCAGTTATTGGGTAGGCAACATCCAAGCGGGCACGCAGTTGTTGTGGCAAGGTAATCTGCACACCTGCACCTATACCGGCAGCGTCTACAGATTCTTCTTCAGTAGCGAGCGGATCATTTAGATAACCGGTTGCTGCATCCAAAAAGAGTGCTAGATCGAGTACCTCACCCCATGTTTTGCCTAAAAAAGCAGGTTTTTCCTGAAAACCAGGCGCTCTCATCAGCCATTCAACAGAGCCAAAGATACCTTTATCCACCAGTAAGTCTGACGGTGCATAAGCACGGACGCTATTTGGTCCACCTATTGGCATCTGCTCCATGGATGTCAGCAGGTCTGATGAGTACTGTCCGTTCAGGCGGATGCTCAGTGAGTGGGTTGGGTTAATTGATTGTAAACGAGAGAGTGAGAATGAGGCTTTCGTAAAATCACCGCCCGCACGTGTACCGGAGCCACCAATTCGACTTGAAACGCCATCACCGTCTCTACCCATACTTCCGATAGAATCGGGAAGACCCACACTCAGTGCAAATGTACCCTGGGTAACGCCACCATTACCCCACTTAGTATCTACCCTATCGAAATCTAACTGGGCGGTTGCCACCGTCAGCTTATCCTGACCCAGTAGAACGCTGGGGCGCTTTGTCTCTGAACGCTTATGACTGAGATCAAACTTACCACTGAGGTTTTCCATGCGGCCTCGTTTAAAACTATGGGTGAGGTTAAGGCTACCAGTGATGCTTTCACCTGAAATATCCTGATCCGAGAGCTCCTTGCCAACATCATATTTGTTGCGCGCATAGTTTATACCCATGGAGTTGCGTACACCAAAAACCGGCCGCTGGTATGACAGTGTGCCATAGAATCCGTTACTTGGCTTCAGGGTAGCTAACAGTGAGGCGTCAAGACGATCACCTGCACCTGTGGGGTTGTAGATTGTTCCATTCGCGCGCGCACGATACTCGCCTGTGTACCTTGAACCATGGTTATCGAGCGAGCCGGTAACAATATAACCCTCTTCCTTCTGTATTTTTAGGAGTATTTCTGTCTCACCCACCTTTTTACCCGGGCGAAAAACACTGAATGACCCTAATCCTGGGTAGTCTGACAGATACAAAACTGCAGATTCGATACCCTCTTGAGTGACTACACCACCCATAACTTCAGCAAATGGTGCCAGCAAAACATCTTGTTGGTAGCGTTTGTTACCTTCGACTACGACAGAGCCCAGCTTACCCTCCAAGACGCCAAGGTTGACGATACCACCCTGTACATCTTGTGATGGCACGTATACACGCGCCAGTATCAGCCCTGTTTCACGGTATGCCTTGGTAAGTTCATCTGCCACCAGTTGCATTTGACCAATGGTCAAGCCTCCTTCGTACTGGCTAATCTGGTCATTTGCCAATGCCTCCATATCCGCGATACTGATACCAAACTCTGGGCGATCAGATACACCTTGTATATGGAATTGTTTAACCGTGGCTTTCGCCCCCTCGTCTACACCGAGTGGGCGTTCGATCATGGGGGGTATAGGGAAGATTTCAGGGTCAACCTGCTTTAGGGGGGCAATCCCTTCACTTGGCAGTGCACCACCTGGAGTCACCGCCGGGGGCAGAGAAGCACTTATTGCTGCACCACTGAACAGGCAGAGAGATAGAAATATAGAAAGAACACTACACGTAAATCTATTTGAAACAATACACATCGCCCGCCCAGTTCCCGGCAGGAATGCGTTAATCCATGCATTCATTTTTATTTGTCCTTCCCTCTGCGCTTTCCTCACTCAGGTTAGAGTGTTTTACTGCGCTCCGGGTGCTCCGTTGTTCGTTATTTATTACTACTTCATCCATAGCACTATGGGCCAACGCTATAAAAAAACATTTGACCGAAGTGGTTCGATCTTATCTGCATTTTGCACATCTAGCAACCGAAAATATAGGCTTATTGCAACTATGAAGGCGAAAGCTATTCCACCTGACATTAGGTAGACACCTACCCCCTAAACGATGGTGACGTAGTCTGCGTGTTTTAAGTTATAAACCAGCATAGCTTCAGCTGGCAGTTGTTCTAGATCCTGGGCGAGGTTTTTTCG
>JBEVXT010000080.1:0-2365 GCA_040505955.1 Sedimenticola sp.
GTTCGACCACTGGGTTCCAACCTATGCAGGGATGACCATGGTATTAAGCTTAAGTTAATGACATTGGGTGCGAACCTGTTCGCAAAGAACACACCTCGGAGCTGAGTAATAAATGAGAAAAATGATACTCCCATGAAACCTTCCATTGCACTTGAGCAACACAGAGATGCCATTCGGCAGATTGTAGCTCGCCATCATGCGGCTAATGCCAGGATTTTTGGCTCAGTCCTGCGTGAAGCTGACAGGAATGATAGCGACCTGGATCTGTTGATCGACCCTACACCTGAAACCTCTCTGTTCTATATCGGGGCCATCAGACATGAGTTACTGCAACTACTGGGAGTTCCTGTCGATGTACTGACTCCAAAGGCGCTGCCAGAGAGCTTTAGAGCCACGGTGCTTCGGGAGGCAAGGCTAGTATGAACAGTAAAGCCCAGGGCTAGAGAGACTAATGACCCATCCTCTCGCTCTCATCGTCGATGACGAACCAGATATCCGAGAACTGCTGGAGATCACCCTTGGGCGGATGAATATCAATACCCGCTCTGCCGGTGATCTGAGCGCAGCACGAAGCCAGTTGCAGAAAGAGACATTCGACCTCTGCCTCACCGATATGCGCCTGCCCGATGGTAACGGCATCGAACTGGTTGAACTGATCAACCGGCAATATCCCCAGCTCCCCGTCGCCATGATCACCGCCCACGGTAATATGGACACCGCCGTCCTGGCATTGAAAGCGGGGGCCTTCGACTTTGTATCCAAGCCAGTTGACCTACAGATATTGCGTAGACTGGTGGAGAGCGCACTCAAGCTGGAAAAATCCCCACCACCCCCGGCAACAGAGGCAGGGAAAAGCACAGATGGCAAATTACAGGGGAAATCAGCCGCCATCGAGCAGGTTCGGATACTAACCCAGAAGCTGGCGCGTAGCCAGGCACCGGTCTATGTCAGTGGTGAATCGGGCAGCGGCAAAGAGCTGGCAGCCCGCCTGATCCACAGCCAGGGGCCAAGAGCCGAGCATGAATTCATCGCCGTCAACTGCGGTGCCATTCCCCAAGAGCTGATGGAGAGCGAGTTTTTTGGGCACAAAAAAGGGAGCTTTACCGGTGCCATCGCAGACAAACAAGGGCTGTTCCAGGCAGCCGATGGTGGCACCCTATTCCTGGATGAAGTGGCCGACCTGCCCCTGCATATGCAGGTAAAACTGCTGCGTGCCATCCAGGAGAAATCGATCCGTCCAGTGGGCGCTCAGAAAGAGATCCCAGTGGATGTTCGCTTGATCAGCGCCACCCATAAAAATTTGGGCAACCTGGTAGCTGAAGGGGAGTTCCGACAGGACCTCTTCTACCGCATCAATGTCATCGAGCTACAGATCCCCCCATTACGGGAGCGCAGAGAGGATATCGCCCTGTTAGCCGACCGCATACTCAAGCGCATTGCAGAGCATAATGGCTGCGACAAACCCCGTATTGAACGGGAGGCGCTGAAAGCACTCTACAACTACCCCTTTCCCGGCAACGTTAGAGAACTGGAGAATATTCTGGAACGCGCCAGCGCCCTTTGTGACGGGGAGATGATTGAACTTGATGACCTGGCCCTGCCAGACAACAGAGACACTCCCCAACCGGAGCCAGGACTCCCCCTGGAAGAACACCTGGAGAAGGTAGAGCGGACAATCATCACCCAAGCACTGGAGGATACCCGCTGGAACAAGACAGCGGCGGCCAAAAAACTGGGGATCAGTTTTCGTGCCTTGAGATACCGTCTCAGTAAGTTGGGTATGGAGTGATCAATGGTGCTCATAGCCACCGCCAGAAACACAAGGTGGTAAAAAAAGGGATGCTATCCCCTCTAAAAAAACTGGCTCTGTACAATTATCCTGTTGGCTGCCTGACCCACTGAAAAATGCCGCTTGTAGGTCAGAATTCATTCGTACGCGGTGGCTGGGCAGCGCACCTCCGCACCAACTAATTCGTTATGCGCTTTTATCAACCAGGCGACCGGTTACATATTTGTGCAGCACACTGGACATCAGTGTTTGGTATGGCAGGCCTTCAATAAGCGCTCTTTCTTGTAACAATTCCAAATCCATCTCTGTCATTCTAATATTCACACGTTTATCTTTTTTAAACGTATTTTTTGCAGCTGCTTTGTACTTCTCGATATCAGACGGATTTAAGACCGAAACCCATTCATCATTTTCATATGACTCCAGAATCTCTTTCTCTTCTTTATTTAGTTTGTTATTCATCATTCACCTCAAGATATTTCCTCGTGGCTTTACGGCTTGGAATGATGGTTTTCAGAAAAATTCCCATCTCATTTTCAACGAACGGAACCAAAAAGGCATAATTCTCAATATTCA
>JBEVXT010000081.1:0-2531 GCA_040505955.1 Sedimenticola sp.
ATCGTCAGAAAAATTGGGCTGGAAAACATACTCAAGGGCATTGCCGCCTATATCGAAGAAGACTTTAAGCGCTGGCAGTTGTTCGATAAAATCCCTCGGGTGGCTTCGCACTCTGATAAGGGTGTGATCGAACTTATGCCTACCAGTGATGGAGAGTTGTACGGATTCAAGTATGTAAATGGCCATCCTAAAAACATGAAAGAAGGGCTGCAGACGATGACCGCATTCGGCGTGCTGTCCAGGGTGCAGATATCGTGACCACCGTAACGGCAGATAAACTGTGTGCCACAATACTAACTGATGAGATGATTGGTCCCGGTGTTCATATCAACGCAATAGGCGGAGACTGTCCTGGTAAAACCGAATTAGCCAAAGAGATTTTGCTACGCTCGGATATTTTCGTGGAGTATCCCCCCCAAACCCGTATCGTAGGTGAGATACAGCAATTAGAGAACGACTATCCGGTTAACGAGCTGTGGCAAGTTATTCGAGGCGAGATGGATGGTCGAAAGAACAGTCAGCAAATCACGTTGTTTGACAGTGCAGGCTTTGCTATTGAAGATTTATCTGCACTACGATATATCCGCGATCAGTTGAGTAAGCCCGGCATGAGTGGGATGTATGAGAATATGGACATGATAGCCGATCCTGACGATCCACGGGATCTATATGGGATGGTTTTACGTTCCGGCAATATGTCTAAAGTCGCATAACATCGACATTGTCGATGCCGAGTCACCCAGAGCACTCACACCTTATGCAAAGAGTTGTCCGATGAGTTTCAAAGTGTTGACTGCCGAAATCTCCCATGAAACCAACTCATTCAGTCTTCACAAAACCGGAAAACGGGCTTTCATGGCCCGCTATGCGCTGATGGGCGCGGCGGCCATTGCAGAGCGGGGCGCGGAGAATACGGAGCTTGCTGGTTTCCTTGATGCAGGCCGTGCGTATGGCTGGCAGGTCACACATACCGTTAGTGCTGCCGCGGGGCCAAGCGGTCACATCAGACGGCAGGCGTTTGATTGGTTTTGTGAGCCGATTCTTTCCAGTATCAATAAACACCCATTCGACGGATTGCTTCTTGGCTTGCATGGTGCCATGGGCCTCGATTTCTGTGAAGATGGCGAAGGTGAACTGCTGCGGCGTATTCGCAGTCTGGTGGGCAAGGAGATGCCCATTGCCATCACCCTGGATCCACATGCAAATGTCAGTGAGCAGATGTGTGCATTGGCTGACATCATTGTTTCGTTCAAAACCTATCCGCATGTAGATATGCGTGCCACCGGTTGCCATGCGGGAGAAATTCTCCAGCGAATGATGGCAGGCAAAATCAAACCGCGCACGATCCGGGTGAGCCGTCCCATGCTCGAAGAGGTCAATGGTGGCCGAACAGACATTGGTCCGATGATCGAGCGCATTGCCGCAGCGCAAACTTATGAAAAACAGGCGGATGTCTTCGCTGTGAGTATCAATGCGGGTTTCGCCAGTGCCGATGTCGGAAGCGTTGGACCAACGGTGCTGGTGACTGGACAGGGTGATTTTGCTGCGCACACTGCCTTCGCCGAAACCATTGCTGACGATATCTGGAACCGGCGCTTTGAAGTGCTCAACGACTATCTCAGCTCTACCGAGGCGGCAGCAATTGCAGCTACCTACGAAGCCGACAAGGGGCCGCTGGTCATTGCAGACTATGCGGATAATCCCGGGGCTGGTGGCTATGGCGATTCAACGGAACTGTTGCGCGCATTGCTCAATGCGGGTGTGACCAATGCCTGCTTGGCCCCCATTGTAGACAGCGAGGTCGTGCAGTCTCTGCAGACGGCTGTTGTTGGCGAACCTGTGCAGATTACCCTTGGTGGCAAGACCGATCCGGACTTCGGCGGTGGCCCACTTACGGTAGAGGCCGAACTCGTTTTTCTCAGTGACGGGCATTTCACCGGCGATGGTTCAATGCTCCATGGGCTACACTGCAGTTTCGGCCCCAGTGCTGTTATACGCGTCTACGGCATTGAGATATTGGTGGTCAGCATCCCCCGCCAAATACTCGATTTGCAGCAATTTAAAGCCTTTGGTATCGACCCGCAGTGCAAACAGGTTGTGGCACTTAAGTCGATGCAACATTTCCGCGCTGCGTTCGAACCGATCGCGGGACAAGTAATCGTCTGTGACAGCGGTGCACTTTGCACCCCACGCTACGACCGGCTGCCCTATCGAAACGTGCCAAGACCGATTTTCCCTCTCGATCAGGTAGAAACGTGGTAACTGCTGGGGAATATTGTGCTCAGGCGGGAGCGTAAACTAGGACGCCCATCACTAAACTAAACAAACACCGGCAAACCAGAGCGCTAAATGAGGACACCCTTCAATTAGATGAAAAGTGAGTCACCGTAAAGCACTGTATTACATGGAATCACTCCCACAACAGCCCTCCGGTACAGATCCAATGGCATTCACTTAGCAACAAGCCGCAATTCGGTAATTTAGAACATTCCATTAGAAAATTATCCCGTCAAGCGCTGCTCGCTCGTTGA
>JBEVXT010000082.1:0-3808 GCA_040505955.1 Sedimenticola sp.
AGGTTGTGGTATTGCCGTTGCGGTCGGTCTCGGTGAGCAGATTGCCTTCGGGGCCGTAACTCTTGGTCTCAAAGGCGCCGTCGGGATAGCGGGTCTCTAGCAGACGTCCATAGAGATCGTAGTCCATCTCTGTACGGTTACCTTGAGGATCTGTTTTGGCTATTTCATGGCCTGACAGATCGTATTCCGTCCCGGTGACATTGCCCACCAAGGCATCGGTGGTTGTGATCAGGCGGTTACGCCCATCGTACTCATGGGTGGTGGTCTCGGTGATGTCTACCCCAGCTATATTGCGGGTGCGGGACTCCGTCAGCACATTGCCATTGGCATCATAGCTATAGCTGGTGACATTACCTTCCGCATCGGTCTCGGTAAGTTTGTTGCCGTCACTGTCGTATGTGAAGCTGGTACTGTTACCCAATGCGTCGACTGTGCTGCTGGGTAGTCCTTGAGCATTGATATTGTTACCAGCGATGTTGCCATCGGGATCGGTGACCGTGAGCAGATTACCGACACTGTCGTAGGTATTGGTGTAACTGTTACCCCTGGCATCGGTGATCAGGGTCTCCTGTCCACGGGTGTTGTACTCAAAACTGACTGTATTACCCAAAGCATCGGCCTGGGTAAGTTGGTCGTTGCTTGCGTTATAGGTTGCACCAGAGACACTGCCTAAGGTATCGGTCTTGCTCAACTGGTTACCGCGTTCATCGTAGATGAAGCTGGTGGTGTTACCCAGATGATCGATCTGGGTGAGAACATTACCCTCATCATCATAGTAAAACTGGGTGTTGTGACCATTGCGGTCGGTGACCAGGGAGAATCTTCCCTCGATGTCGTGATTGAACTCGGTACGGTTGCCGTTGCCATCTTCCTGAGCGATCAAACGACCATCGTCATCATAGATGTTCTTAAGCAGCGTTCGGCCCAGCGGATCAATGATATCCAGCAGGCCGTGGTTGTTGTTATAGGTGTAACTGGTGGTGGCATCAGCTTGGTCAGTGGCCGCGACCAGATCATCAATGGAGCTGTATGGATACTCCAGGGTATTGCCCATAGGATCGGTGATGCTGGTGATCTTGCCCTCGGCATCACGGTTAAACAGCACGCTCTTGCCGCCGGAGTGGATGATACCTGCATCGCTGTAAGAGAGGGTTTGGCCATTGGGGGTGGTGATCTGTGTGACACCAAAATCCTGGTCGAGGGTGTAGATATAGCCTTCCCTTGTGGTTAGCTGATAACGGCCTGGATCGAGCGGGTAGCTGAAGTAACCGGTCTCTACCAGATGGCCATTTACCAGACGGCCGCTGCTGTCGTTGAGTGCTACCAGTTTGGACTGGGTATCACCAACAGGTTTAAAATCAAGTTCGACATCAAGCACAACTGTCATTTCTGCACAACTTGGACTGGCAGCCACCTCAAAGGACTCTTGTTTACCATCAGGCAAAGTTACAGTCACAGTGGGAGAGCCCTGTGGTTCGACACAGAAACGGGTTAAGGCGTTGAGTGGGCCGTAACGATAGCTGTTGAGTGCCCAGTATTTACCAGGCGTGCGGGATTCTTCAACACGTACATTTTGATAATCTACGCTCCAGCCGTAGCCAAAGTCGAGTTTCTCGGCCCTGCGGCGGCTGTCGTAAGTACGATTGACCCGGATTGGAATACCAGCTACGGGGATTTCTAGATCAGTAACCGTGAAGCTGAAGTTGCCTACTTTTAAGTCGCCTTCAACAGTCACTGTAACACTATCAAAACCGACATTGCCTCCAGCATCTTCCGCCTGCAGAATGATATTATAGATACCGTTTACCAACATGCTTGGGTCAAACTGTGCGATAGTCTCAGCATTGAAACTGTCTACACCTTTGTAGAGTTCTACATACTGATTGCTGTCGACACGTTTATAGACCAACATCACATTGGTTAGATTGGTATCTTGAACCGTGCCCATAACATTGGTTAAGGTGCTTATGGTCGACTCATGCCCTGGAGATGTCAGACTAACTTCAGGTGGAGTGGTATCTGAAGGATCAATAACCGTAAAATAGGTATTTGACGTGGTTGTTGAGTTACCATCATCAGTCGTTACCACGACTTCATGACGTCCGCCTCTTGTTGTCACATAATCGGCGTTACCACTTTCATCCAATGCAAGGTTGTTACCATCAACTGAGAGGGTCTTGGTCGCTTGCCCAACACCACCAGAAGTTGAGACGGTAATATGTACCGTATCCCCAATATTGATAGTTTGCTGGGTAATTGCAATGTCAACCGTTAATGGCAGTGCTTCGCTACTAACCTCCAATGTATAACTTTGCTGAGTATAGTATTGGCCATCGCTCACCCGAGACACAATAGCGTGGTTTCCAGCTTGCACTGAACCAGGTGTCCAACTAATGAGGCCGGTCTGATCAATGGTCATGCCATTGGGTGGAGAGATGAGACTGTATGCTAATGTGTCGCCATTGGCGTCAACAGCGGTTAGCTGGTACCTATATTCAAAATCGACCACACCGGTAAA
Organism: Sedimenticola sp.; assembly: GCA_040505955.1. GTDB lineage: Bacteria > Pseudomonadota > Gammaproteobacteria > Chromatiales > Chromatiaceae > Vondammii. The sequence goes on from JBEVXT010000082.1 coordinate 2,519, forward strand.
TACAGGTGCACTTGTTATATCAGGCGCTACGTTTGGCTGTATCACCTCGAGTCGGAAAATTTGTTGACTGCTCAGTCCACCGTCGTCTTCGACTTGCAGGATGATTTCATGAACACCCAAATCTTGCTCATCCGTTTGCCAGGTAATTTGTCCGTTACTTCCATTCAGACCCATACCGGCAGGTGCTTGTACAAGCGACAAGGTGATCAGGTTGTTGTCCGGGTCGGTTGCAGTTACTAAGTAGCTATAGGTATCACCCGCATTTACCTGGGTAGTTGGAGTACTGTTAATGACAGGTACACCACTGCCCACTACGGTCAAGGAATAGGTTTGTGTGACGAGGGCCTGTCCATCACTAACTCCTACTGCGACGGTATGTACACCGATATCAGCCGATACTGGTGTCCAGGTTACTAACCCCATAACATTCATGTTCATACCAGCCGGTGATTGCTCCAGGCTATAGGTCAAGGCATCACCATCGACATCACTGGCCACCACTTGGTAGACATAATTTTCACCCACGCGGACAACATGGCCTGGAGAACCCTCGATTACTGGCGGATCATTACCGATCCGGCCATGTACGGTAATGGTAAATGTCTGGGTAATAATGAAATTACCGTCACTGACTTGTAGGCTGACCTCGTGGCTACCCACCTGTGCCTCGGTAGGTGTCCAGGACGCGATATGGGTCGCCCCATTGAGCTGCATTCCTTCAGGTGCGACTGCTAATGTTATATTTAGAGGATCATAATCGGGATCGTTCACCAGCAAGGCATACTGATACTGTTGGCCCACTACAGCACTACCTGAAGGTGTGCTGTTTATCTCCGGAGGGTGATTACCCGGATTCGGAGTGTCGTTTACCGCTAGGGTATATGATTGCACCACATAGGCATCGAGCGAATCAGAGACCCTGATCACAATTGGGTGAGAACCAACATCCGTGCTCTGTGGATTCCAGCTTATCAATCCACTAGTGGCGTCGATACTCATTGTTGAGGGGGACGAGATCAGACTATAGGTCAATTCAGTATCTTCGCTGTCTGTTGCCACCACTTGATAGCTGTATGGAAGACCTTGCATAACCGTGGTTACCGGTGTACTGGTGATGGTTGGTGGTTGATTCTCAGCTAATACTTGAACTACAAATTCCTGTTGGGCAACACTGTTGTCCTGATCTACTGCAAAGACCTGCACCTCATGGTAACCTTCCTGACCTGCGGTTGGAGTCCAGCTTAAGACACCAGTAGTTCCATCAATCGTAATACCCGCCGGGGCAACGCC
>JBEVXT010000082.1:3818-6004 GCA_040505955.1 Sedimenticola sp.
TAGGTAACGACTGTCCCATCAGGATCAGTCGCATCTGCGTCATAGGTATACTCTGCACTGACCCATGCCTGTAATGGAGGTGTGCTTGTTATATTAGGCTTTGCGCCACGTGATATAACAATGTTAACACTTGTCTCTACCGGTACAATTGTCCCTGCAACAGGAACTTGGGAAACGACTTGGCCCTTAGGTACAGATTCACTGTCTGCCAAGGTAGTCATACCGATGCCTAACTCAACGGATGTTACGGCCTCTTCTGCCTCTGTCTGATTCAAGCCGGCCAGATCTGGAACAGTAACTGACTGCGCAACGGTTACCGACACCATATCGCCTAAGCTTGTTTGCTTACCATCATCAACCTTGAGTTGATAGATGTATAGACCACGTGCATCGGCGACAGTAGATGGCTGCGGTGATGTGCCATTATCCAATGAAGCAGTGCTATTTTCAGGTTTCGCGACCAGGGACCATTGATAACTGATAGGATCCTGATCCGGATCATTGGAACTTGAACCATCCAGTTGAAAGGCGTCATTGACAAAAATGTGTTGGTCCTGACCTGCATCGGCAACAGGCAAATCATTGTTACAGCCATTGGTGGTGTTACAGGCGGAACTGTCGCCCACGATACTCAGGTCATATAAGACTGGGCTGTCACCGTCACTGGAACGAACAAAGCTGACATCAACCTTAAGATAACGGCCTGTAGCTATATTTAATGGCTTACCGCTCTCTATAATCTGTGTAGCTGAAAAGTTCACTCCATCCTGGCTACTGGAAATAGACACCTTAAGGATACCATCACCAGGCACAGTCGAATTCCATACCACTTGACCATACTTATATTGATCATATCCGTTATCATAAACTACGGACCAGGAACCTTTATCCGGCGCGCCTGTTAAAGTGCTGCCAGTCATATCACTGTAGTTGTATGGACCAGCGCCAGCACCCAAATCGACTACCAGGTCTACTGCATTGGTGCTTGGGTCAATGCGAGAAACGCTATTGCTATTTTTATTTGCTGCCCAAACTTTCCCATTACCATCAACCGCAACACCGGTGGGCTCGGCGCCTACCGGAATTACGGCAACTACATTACCAGCTTGGTCTAATCTTGAGATGCTAGCGCCCCACCTGTTCGCAATCCATACATTGTTATCAGTAGCGATAGATATAGCCATGCCAGTGTCACCACTACCACCCTGAGTATTATGATAATTAGTGATGTTTCCATCGTTATCTAAAACATATACAGCATCACCATAAGGGGTAGTGGTCCAGATGTCTTTCTCTTGGTCAAATGCCAATCCATACACATCATGGACAGGTATACAGCGATATTCGTCATCCGATGTAGTTATAGTGTTCTTTGCATCATAACGAAGCAAGTGGTACCCGCCATAACGGTTTACTGACCAGAGGACACCGTTAGGATCAACTAAGCCACCATACCCACCGCATTCTGGGTTGGCACTGGCAATGATTTGCTGGGTCTCTCCATCGATTAGATCAAACTGGTGATCAGAATAACCACCAACCCATACGTTGTTATTGCTATCAACTGATACGTGTCTAACATTGTGACCGCGCACGCGCACATACCCGATAACGCATTCATCTGCTGCAGTACTGACACCTCCATTATTGTCAGCGCCACCACTATTGATCCATGTCAGAATATCACCGAGCCCACTTGATGTATCTATAATGCCATTATCATTACGGTCTTCACACTCGCCGTTCTCCTCCAGACCAACATGTACAACCGAGCCACTATTACCGCTAGCTTCATCGCGATTTCCGGTCCAAACATTGCCGTTTTTATCAACGGTGGTACGCGACGGATTGCGGCCCCTACCGTTAGGTGCGCTGTAATACTCACCCTTAATCGCACCTGTGTTGGTGTCAATCTTAACAATGGTGCCACGAGCAGATGCGGCCACCCATATGAAATCAAAGGCGCGCTGTTCGTTTGATAGCTGAAGCCTATCCTCTGGTTCCGCAACGACGTTGATCAGTTGTCCCGTTTCAAAATCGCTTTTTACTGTATAGGTCTTAGTTGCTGGATCGACGTAGATATCATAGGTCTGCTGGTCCAGCCCTTTAAAGGTGGTAACGTATTGAAATTATTAAAAATATTATTTTTGATAAAATCTGCGTTTTAGTTGAGGTGCAGACATAGT
>JBEVXT010000083.1:0-27100 GCA_040505955.1 Sedimenticola sp.
CTGATCCTGTGGCAACATGACCGGCCTGAGGGCCGGTTTTTCGCTATGCAGGGTGCGGCAAATATGCGCGCTTCGGGGGCAGCGCTAACAATTCACAATGAACATCTTTTGATTTGGATATTTAAAAGAGTTTGGATGTTTTATGACATCCAAAATTTCATTTTTCTCAATATGATAAACCACACGCTCAAACGATATGCCACGTTCCACTATTAATTGAGCGTTCTTTTCCAAGTTCCAAGCAAAATGCCTCATAAATGAAAACTAGCACATTGTGTGCCTATTGCAATCTTTTTTGCGAATAACACTTCCGCCGATGGTTTGCACAGCACTGAACTCTTCACCAAATATGCGCGTTTTGGGTAGCCGCCAACAGAGACACTCCCCAGCCGGAGCCAGGACTCCCCCTGGAAGAGCACATGGAGAAGGTAGAGCGGCCAATCATCACCCAAGCACTAAAGGAGACCCGCTGGAACAAAACAGCGGCGGCAAAAAAACTGGGAATCAGTTTTCGCGCCCTGAGATACCGCCTCAGCAAGTTGGGTATGGAGTGATCAGCCAATACCATTGAATACCAAAGTTTTTCTCCATAATTCCTCTGTGTGCTCTCCGCATTCCATTTTTTTATTTCTGGACAGGCACTACGTTAGTACTGATCGCCCAGAGTTAGCGACTGGATTATTGAATTTCCCATTAGATCGTTACATGATCTACTACCGCAAAATGGATACAGGGATTGAACTGGTTCGAGTCTTACACAGCTCAAGAGATATTCGTCAAATATTCTAGGTATCAGTATCCGGCTAAGACTGCATACCAGCCAATTACGTACAGACAAAAATACAGTAAGCCATTGAATTTTTTGGCTTTGAATTGCACCCGGATGATGAAGCAAGTGACTTATTGCCTACGCTACAACCCGCAATAGCTTCAAGTAACATCTACGCAAATTCCAGGATATTAATTAATGACCCACCCTCTTGCACTCATTGTAGATGACGAACCAGACATTCGTGAACTGCTGGAGATCACTCTTGGGCGAATGAATATCAATACCCGCTCTGCCGGGAATCTGAGCGCAGCACGAAGCCAGTTGCAGAAAAAGACATTCGACCTCTGCCTCACCGATATGCGCCTGCCCGATGGTAACGGCATCGAACTGGTTGAACTGATCAACCGGCAATATCCCCAGCTCCCCGTCGCCATGATCACCGCCCACGGTAATATGGACACCGCCGTCCTGGCATTGAAAGCGGGGGCCTTCGACTTTGTATCCAAGCCAGTTGACCTACAGATATTGCGTAGACTGGTGGAGAGCGCACTCAAGCTGGAAAAATCCCCACCACCCCCGGCAACAGAGGCAGGGAAAAGCACAGATGGCAAATTACAGGGGAAATCAGCCGCCATCGAGCAGGTTCGGGTACTGACTCAAAAGCTGGCACGTAGCCAGGCACCGGTCTATGTCAGTGGTGAATCGGGCAGCGGCAAAGAACTGGCAGCCCGCCTGATCCACAGCCAGGGGCCAAGAGCCGAGCACGAATTTATCGCCGTCAACTGCGGCGCCATTCCCCAAGAGCTGATGGAGAGCGAGTTTTTTGGGCACAAAAAAGGGAGCTTTACCGGTGCTATCGAAGACAAACAAGGGCTATTCCAGGCAGCCGATGGTGGCACCCTGTTCCTGGATGAAGTAGCCGACCTGCCCCTGCATATGCAGGTAAAACTACTGCGCGCCATCCAGGAGAAATCATTCCGCCCGGTGGGCGCCCAGAAAGAGATCCTCGTGGATGTGCGCCTGATCAGCGCCACCCACAAAGATCTGGGCAAACTGGTCACTGAAGGGGAGTTCCGCCAGGATCTCTTCTACCGCATCAATGTCATCGAGCTGAAAATCCCACCTCTGCGGGAGCGCAGAGAGGATATCGCCCTGCTGGCCGACCGTATACTCAAGCGCATTGCAGAGCAAAATGGCTGTGACAAACCCCGTATTGAGCGAGAGGCGCTGAAAGCACTCTACAGCTACCCCTTTCCCGGCAACGTTAGAGAACTGGAGAATATTCTGGAACGCGCCAGCGCCCTTTGTGACGGGGAGATGATCGAACTTGAAGACCTGGCCCTGCCAGACAACAGAGACACTCCCCAGCCGGAGCCTGGGCTCCCTCTGGAAGAATACCTGGAAAAGATAGAACGGACAATCATCACCCAAGCACTGGAGGAGACCCGCTGGAACAAGACAGCGGCGGCGAAAAAGCTGGGGATTAGTTTTCAGGCCCTGAGGTATCGACTTAGTAAATTGGGAATGGAGTGACCAAGCGAACCCCATGGCAAATACCTCGACCACAAAGTGACAAAAATTGTCACTTTGTGACGACCTACACCAGAGAAAACAGAGCTACAAAAAACAGAGAACCTATCGACCACCACCCTGTAACATCGCAAGAGTGTCCCTAAAAGCCATTACCCCTTTGAGTTTTCACTAGATTTCAAAATTCCCGAAGCCATAAATCATCAGTTGGCATAGCTTCTGCATTACTACAACTGAGAAACAGACTCACAACTGCAGAGACTAGAGCAACTCTCTTCCCTGCAGACAGAAACCATGAAGGAGTTGACCATGAAAAAAGTACAAGCAGGTTTTACATTGATCGAACTGATGATCGTAGTAGCGATCATCGGTATTCTGGCTGCAATTGCTATTCCAGCCTATCAGGACTACATGATTCGCACCAAAGTAAGTGAAGCCTTTACACTGGCATCCGGGTCTAAAACTGCTGTCGCTGAGTATTACAATACTATGAATGCCTACCCTGCTTCCAATACTGCAGCAGGCCTCGCACCCGCCGCTAGTATCAGTGGTGAATACACCGATACTGTGACCGTTGGCACCGGTGGCACCATCACTGCCGCATTAAACAGCACTGCTGGCACCACTGGCAATATACAGCTCGTACCGGCCTACCAAGGTGGCTCATTTGAGTGGACTTGTAACGGCACCGGCACCACCGTTAATGACCAGTATCTCCCGGCAAACTGCCGCTAATCTCAGCTAGAGTTACGTTATAATCAAGCAGCCCCTATATCTTTCGGGGGGCTGCTTTAGCAGTCCCGCACTATTTCACATGCACCAATATGCATAAAGTAGCACTTGCTAGGTTTATGCCTAATAATGAACAAAGATGCCGCATACAACAAAGCAGTTCTATTACCGCTCTTTCTCCTAGTTCAAGTTGGAATCTGGTTAATCTATAGCGAAGGCTTCTCCGCCCGCTGGATGTTTGATGATAGACCCAATTTAGCAGGCCTTCGGGAAGTCAATGATCTTGACACCGCAATAGAGTATGTCTTCGGAGGAATCAGCAGCCTGATTGGCCGCCCACTCTCCTTAGCAACATTCACTCTCCATGCCGAAGCATGGCCAAATGATACCGTCCCCTTTCGACAGTTTAATACACTGATCCACCTGTGCAACGGCACACTTGTTGCAACTTTTGTCTATCTTATTGGCCACCGCCATGGCGCCATAAAAGAGCGTGCCATCCACATTGCCGTGATCACTGCCAGTCTATGGTTGGCCCACCCACTACTGGCCTCAACCGTTCTATCAGCAGTACAAAGGATGACTCTACTATCAAGTATGTTCATGCTTGCCGGTCTAACAGCCTATGTGTACGGACGCCAATTCAGCACTCAGCACTCCACTCGCGCCCTGACCATCATGACTCTAGGGATCACCCTTGGCACAGGACTCGGTATTCTGGCAAAAGAGAATGCGATCCTGCTACCTGCACTGGCCCTGGTACTAGAGGGCACTCTACTTCGCTCCTGGCCCACACCCGTCACAATCAAAGCAATGCAGCTGTGGAAGGCTATTTTTCTCGTAGCACCACTGCTTCTGCTGGTCGGCTACCTGGCGATCAACTGGCATGGTCACGCCCACACCTATCTCTTCCGCTCTTTCTCACTATCTGAGCGCCTAGCCAGTGAGATAGTCATACTTTGGGATTATGCCAGACAAACTGTTCTACCCGATATTTCAAAACTCGGACTCTTTCATGATGATGTAGTCATCCGTAAACCAACAGAGTCTTTAGTAATAGTTGCAACACTGGGCTGGCTTGCAGTTATTACTGTCACCTGGCACTTTCGCAAACGAGCACCCATTATATTTTTTGCAATCACCTGGTTCCTTGCTAATCACCTACTTGAATCGACCGCACTCCCCCTGGAACTCTATTTTGAGCACCGAAACTACCTTGCATCCGTTGGGCCTATAGTAGCAACTGTTGTAATCGCATGGACCGCAAAAACCAGGCTGGCCCACACAATCCCTCTTATTGTCTTCACACTGCTATCTATCTCATTATGGAGTGTAACCTCTCTATGGGGTAGCCCTATGCTTGCCGCAGAGATATGGCATAAGAACCATCCCACCTCCATTAGGGCAACGCACTTTATTGCTCAGCAATATCTTCTTTCAGGTGACCGGACAACAGCAACAAAGCTTATCTTTAACGCTGCCAACATGAATCCAAATGCGTCTGATCTGGCACTGCAATCACTGCAGCTGCAGTGTAGCTCTGGAGATGAAGCACTCATTCGCGCCAGGTACAAAGAGATACTGGATCGCGTACAAACATTTCATACCAGTTATGCAGCACACTGGACCATCCACAATCTTGTAGCCGAAGAAAACTGCCCCGGCATGTCCCGGCAGATGCTTTTAGATCTAATTAGCACCCTTCTTATTAACAAAAGCATGGCCAGCAGCGGGCTGATTCGGCACCATCTCCATCACGCCCTTGCTAACCTATATCTGCAAAGCGGTGAAAATGACAAAGCAATCTACCACCTCGATAGAGCCTTTAGCTCCTTACCGTCAGCAAACACGGCGATACTAATAGCAGACACAATGGCCGCTTCCGGCTTGATTGACAGAGCAATAAAAAGCCTCGACGATGCGATGAACCACGCACCACGCTTCTACTACAGGAGAATTGTGTGGCAGAAAAAACTCTCCAAACTAAAAAAAGACCTTGAAATTTTAAAACAGAGGAAAAAAGAGCCTACAGGAGTAGACTGATCAATAACAATGACACTTCTAAGCGACAGCTAACCTATGGCTACCTCAAAACCTCCAGAGAAGAAAAAACTACTTATTCTCACATCTACCTTCCCCCGGTGGTACGGTGACCATGAACCTCCCTTCGTCTACGAGCTTGCACGCAGACTTACCGATCACTGGGAGGTACATGTACTATCACCACATACTGCCTCCCTACCTACCAAGGAGGTCTTTTCAGACATCACTGTTCACCGTTTTCGCTATGCACCTGCCGCTCTGGAGAATCTCGCCTACCAAGGCGGCATGCTAGCCAGACTAAAACAGAACCCACTCCGCTTTCTCCTATTGCCACTTTTTCTGCTCGCAACCTACCTCGCAGCCGGCTTTATCACCAGAAGAGAGAGTATCGATCTGATCCATGCTCACTGGCTCCTACCTATGGGGCTTATCGCCGTACTTCTGAAATACACCAAAATATACAATGGTCCGGTGATATGCACATCTCACGGCGGAGACCTGTTTGCACTTCGGGGTAAAGTCACAACGCTACTCAAGCGCTTTACCATAAAACTAAGTGACTGCATCACTGTAGTAAGCAATGCAATGACCGACCCCGTTATCGCCCTTGGTGGAAACAGACAGTCCATACACATTATTCCAATGGGAACTGACCTTGGCACCCTCTTTACACCTCCAGCAACTCCTTCAGATCCAGATAAATTGATTTTTGCTGGACGCCTTGTGAAAAAAAAAGGGGTAGACACTCTGCTCAAGGCATTCAAACAAGTATTAAAAGAAGAACCACAGATGCAACTCTATATCGCTGGTGAAGGCCCTGAGCGCGCAGCACTGGAGAACCAGACCAAGGACCTTGGGATAGCAAAAAATACCTATTTTCTTGGAGGTATCACCCAGAAAAATCTAGCTACATTATTTAAACAGGCAGCCTGTGCCGTTTTCCCCTTCACTATCACAGATAACGGAGACCAGGAGGGATTTGGGCTGGTAATTGTCGAGGCCATGGGCTGTGAGTGTGCCATCATCGCTTCACCAACCCCAGCGACCAGAGATATCCTCAAAGATGGATATAACGCTATTCTTGTTGAGCAGAAGAGCCCAGGACAAATGTCATCCGCCATACTTCACTTAAGAAACAATGAAGAATACCGACACAAGCTAGCTAATGCCGGACTCACAGAAATCAGGAAAAATTTTGATTGGCTCACCATTGCAGACCGCTATAACACTCTATTACAAAGCTTGCTACACCCAGCCCCTCTCAATAAAGGATAGCGGGCACCCCGCAGCATAAGTTTAACCACAACAGCTACCCACAGCAGCTCTTCATGAGGTGGTCAAAAGAGAGATTCTTGCTCAGCAACTGGCAAGTTTAGAATTTTATCCAATACCAGCAACTGCTTACGAATGGATGGAATCTGCGCTCGCACAAAAGAGTCCGTTAGGTGTTGGCTGTCACGGAAGACTACCACCCCTTTATCGGTAATAGCACTGCAGCTTCTGTCAGGACATACCAAACCATTCAGATCCAGTAAGTGCACGTTGGCAAATCGATCAGCGGCTTGGCCAAGGAAGTTTGTTATCCCCTCAACCTGCTGTAAGCGATCTTTGGCCAGACAATCCGCTGGACCAGGACTGCTATTCTGGGAGCTGTGACGGGCCAGACAACCAGGACCATCAAAATCAAGGGAGGGGGTTCCTGGGATAACAAGAACAGATTTAGCGGAATCACTTAACCGCCCAAAAACTCTTGCACTCCCATCCACCCACTGAGTTTGACTAAAGCCATAAGTTGATGCACTTCCCATAATAATGAGTTCTGGCTTGAGTATATCCAGTTCATCGAGAACAGCATTTCGCCATTTTGTGCATACTTGATAGACTCTACCGATACGTGGGTAATAGTAGTCTTCATCAACCATAGCACATGCGGATTTAGTAAAAACAACAATGCGCCAATCCAGCTTAGGGAATATCTCAGGAATCATTGAGAACCATTGAGCACCGATACTATCTCCAAGTAACACAACTGTTTTAGCCGCTTCCGTGACCCCAAATATGCACGGTTCAATTCGAGAATGCGAATGCCAAGCATCACAATTCATACGATAGAGTATCGGAAAATCAATTGCTGGTTGGTAAGCTATTTCAGCATCGATCTTTGGTTTGTGGGGCAGTCTCAAGGCATGAGAAAGCCCGAAAACCACCGTCACCATAACAAGAATACCAACCAAGATAACTTGGCGAGGGAGCGCATGGCTTAACCGTCCTTTCCAAAAAGGGTATTCTATCAACCGAAAACTCAGCATTGACGCCAATACTGACAGGAGTATCAGACCAAAAGTCTCGATTACCTTGCCCTTAAAACCAATTGAAAAGCCAAGCACAAAAATCGGCCAATGCCAAAGATACAAGGAGTATGAGCGGTCACCTAGCCAAACAAGAACCGGATGAGCTAGCGGTCCACCGGAGCCAGCGGACAAGGCATGACCTGCGATAATCACTAATGCAGCACCAAAAGAGGGTGCGAGCGCCCAAGCCCCTGGATATGCAAGGTGAGGATGAAGAACTATGGCACTGCCGATTATCAGGACCAAGCCAGAATTCAAAGCCAAATAGGTCACCGCCTTGCTGCCCCAGGCTACAGGCACGTCGCCAGCCACAAAATCATCCCTCAATATAAGATAAACCATGGCACCAAGCGAAAGCTGCCAGATACGTGATGGCATAAGATAAAATGCCTTTTGAGGCACAATACTGGTCCAATAGAGAGAGAGCGTAAGACTAACAATAAAAGCGATGCCAATCCCTACAAGAGTCTTCCTAGTAGCATTCTGATTGGCTCTTACCCGTGATTTCTTAAATCGAAACAACACAAGCAGTACTACAGGCCAGATGAGATAGAACTGTTCTTCTACGCCTAATGACCAAGTGTGTAGAAACAAATCCCGGTTCGCAAGTTCATCGAAATACCCAAACTCAGTAAAAACAAAATAGAAATTACTCGTCCAGGTCGCCGCATATTGAGCAGATGACAATTGCGCTTGAGCCTCATCCCCTGACAAAATGAGAATCGCTAGACCGGATGAAACACTCAGCATGAAGATCAATGCAGGGAGCAGTCGTTGCAACCGCCGGGCGTAGAAGCGAACAAAGACTATACGACCATTCTCTTCAAGTTCGCATAACAGCATACTGGTGATCAAGTATCCTGAGAGGACAAAAAAAACATCCACCCCAATAAAACCTCCAGGAACAATAGCCAGGCCGGCATGTGCAAATAACACAAGCAAGATGGCAATTGCCCTCAATCCCTGCAGGTCAGGCCTAAAGGTTAAACTCTGTTCAGTCAACGTGTGTACCAAAGAGTTCGAAAAGGCCTGTTCATAAAATCAGTTTCCCAATACAAGGGATAACTATTTCTTTCAGTATGCCAATCACCATTATCTATTCCTGACGCACACATTTCTCTATAAGATTTATCACACGAGATAATATGGAATCACTATTCAGAGTCACTAACTTCCAAGTTTATCCCCTGCACAGACTCAATCACATAAATAGGGCGGGCCTTCACCTCATCATGTATACGCGCCATATACTCACCGATCACACCAATAAATAGAAGCTGAACACCGCCAAAGAACAAGATAGCTGTCATTAGTGATGGATAGCCTTTTACAGGGTCACCAAAAATCAATGTACGTACAACCAGATAGATTGCATAAATGAAACCAAGAAGTGCGGTAAACACACCAAGATAGGAAGCAATTTTCAGTGGCACTGCGCTAAAGGAGGTAAGCCCTTCAAGTGCAAAATTCCATAACCGCCAATAGTTCCACTTAGTTGATCCGGCGATTCTTTGTTTTCTTTCATAATAGACCGAAGTTGTTGGGAAACCGACCCACGAAAATAGCCCTTTCATAAAGCGGTGCGTCTCCCTCATCGAACGCAAAACATCACAAACCCGCTTTGAGAGTAGTCGATAGTCTCCCGTGTTATGAGCAATTTCAATATCTGAAACAAAGTTAATCACGTGGTAAAAAAGAAGTGCAGTCACTCGCTTGACTGAAGTGTCCATCTTGCGGCTAGTGCGAACTGCATTGACTATATCGAAGCCCTGATTCCAGTGTACTACCATTTCTGGAATTAACTCAGGTGGGTCCTGCAGATCAGCATCCATAGGAATCACTGCATCACCCGTGGCAAAATCGAGTGCCGCGGTAAGTGCACGCTCTTTGCCAAAGTTTCTGGAGAGATTAATAACCTTTATGCGAGGCTCCCGTTGATGCCACTGACTGAGTAGATCCAATGTTCGATCCGTACTACCGTCATTGACACAAATAATCTCCCAAACAAGCGACACCGTTTCAAGAACCGGAATAACTGCATTAAAGAAGCGCTCAAGAACCTGCTCTTCATTGTACATTGGTACAAGTATTGATATTTTTTTTGACATCCGATTATCTCCGATTGAAAACGAACCGCCTTGAAGTTGTATAATTCCAAACAAGGGTAATGCCGACAGCTAGAAGTTTGGCGAATTCGATTCGAATAAAGTTACTGAGAAAAAGTATTGCCAACGTACTGATAAACAAGCCGAAAGAATTGAATGCTACAAAACGAACATAGCTGACCAAAGAAAGAGCGCTATTATCAACCCGGAACGTCCATAAATGGTTTAAAATATAACTATTAGTTACTGCCATGAAATACGCCATAGTGTTCGCCTTCAGTGGCTCCAGTTCCAGCCCCCAAAACAGCAGAATGAACAATCCAAAATCAACGACTGTGTTTACCACTCCGACAATACCAAATCTGATGAACTCGCCAGGCACCTTCATCACTAGCGCACCATAGAACCCATCAATCTGGTAGCCGCCAACTTAGAAACAGTTCGCCATTCTACACTTTCATCTGCAGTCTCAGAATGCGCCAGTTTTTTTAGCAGGGCGAGAGACTCCCCACTACGACCAAGGGATTCAAGAATAAGTGCCCTACGATAGAGATAGCTGGGCAAGGCACTAAACTGTACAGCGCGATCGATAGTATCGATCGCCAGATCAAATCGGCCTGATTGCTCAAGTGAAATCGCGTAGTTAAAGAGATGGACGTGATTCTCAGGTTCAATCCTCAAGGCATTCTCATAGTAACCAGCGGCCTCCATCGGCTTTTTTTGCTGCAATGAGAGAAAACCCGCTAACTCATACACCCGATGATTCTCAGGCTCCTGCTGAAGGAGTGTCTGCGACAGTGCCTGTGCCGACTTAAGATCCCCCATCTTCAAATATCCCCAGCCCAAGCCGAGCATAAATTCATCCACTGCAGGCTCTTGTAATCTGGTACTGTTCCAAAATGAAAGTCCACCGAGCAACACAATGCCAACTATGACAATCGCATTGTCACGCCGCTTAGTCTCCCTCTGGTAGAGCAGTGTATTGAGGGTTAGGGCGGCACCTATTGCAAGCACGGGGACTAGCGGGAAGCGCAAGCGTGAAATAGCGAAGAAGAATGCAAATGTAGCACCTATGGTTAGCAGTGTAGTCAACAGGAGCCAGCCTTTGGGTGTACGCAAGGTAATCAGTAGCAACCCGGGCACCCCAAACATCAATAGCAAGCCAAAGGGTCGAGGTAATACCGAAAGAAGATTGGAGAAATATTCCCCCTCACTAAGGGCCCGATTATTGGCAATCTCCTTGTATGTGGTGAACTCTCCAATCTTTCGCATGATATTATGAAGAGTCTGGGTCAGATTTTTTTCAATATAGTGAGTCGCTTCTGTTCGCCAATAGGCACTCACTTCATAGGGCAAAAGGGGGCGTTCAAGACGCCGCTCAGCTTCCTGTTGGTAATCACGTAGGATCTCAGAAGGATGTAGGGAGTTAACAAAAACAGGGGCATCATGCCTAGCCTCAGGATTATCTGCATTATAGATCTGATGCAGAACCACACCCCCGTTGGGGGGCAGAAAGGACCAGTGGTTGCTAATCAACACATTACGCCAGGCAAGAGTCGTAAGCACCAAGGCCAGTCCCAAGAGGATCAGCATGCAGTGGATAGTATAATTTCCACTGTTTGTGTGCCGACAGAAATGATTACCCAAGGGAACGATTATCAGGCCTGCCAATGCCATTAGCAACAGATTGGAACGTAAAGCTACGCCTAAACCCAAAAACAGCCCGTAACCAAGCCAGCCCCACAAGGTACCAGATACCCAGAGGCGAAGACCAATATATACCCAGAGGGTGACATAAAAGGCAGAAAATGAAGGCTTGAGAATCGTGGTGCTATAGAAAAGTGCCGTGGCGGCAATCCCGTAAAAGAGCGCTGCCAACAAACCAACCTGACGCCCACTAAGCTCTTTACCGATGAGGTACACCAACCCTACAGTTACCGTATCCAGCACCACTTGAAAAAGATAGACAAGAAACAGGTTTTTTCCAAACAGCGTAAACAACAAGCCCAAAAAATAACCGTACAGCGGATCCATAAATAGAAACTCAGGGGTCAACCCGAAGGCCCCGTGAGCCACGTCCATACCGAAGCGAATATAGAATTCTTCATCAGCACCTGGGTGATAAGTGCGTGGATTTCCCGGCATGGACAGAAGATGAATGAAACGGAGAAGAAAGCTTCCACCAATGACTGCTGCTGGAAGTGCCCATATTCGATTATGTGTTACTGTCATACAGTGCGTATCTCTCCATTTTGCCCCCACAAAAAACAACATGAGTATACCTGCTAGAGATAACCAATGTAATTCTTCATGTTGAATTCAATACGCACCCGACAAAAAATGGCGTCTCTTTGTTTTTTTGAAGTTCGCTTAAGCTAACGAGACTGTGGCCTATTCAGGGCCTCGCGAACTGCTATATGCTATACTGGAAATGCAGTTAGTCGCTGGCTGGGTCTTTGGTTGAAGGGACAGCTCGCATAGAGAGGATGTCCGAATCACTACAACACTCTAATCCCCCCGATCTGTGCATTACAGAGGCCAATGCGTATAAGGATGGATAGCTTGGCGCGACGTGATTCGTTAAAGGTCACCCTGTGCTCCAAAATTTGTTACCATCAGTCCTGTCCATGCTGAGGATAGTAGCTAAGTCTTGGCTGATCGCGTGAATTACCTAACACTCAGTGCTACTGGGTACGTAAACAGTAACGGCAAATAGATGTTATCTCAGAATTAACTGTCGATAAGAGGTTGATAATACCCTGGCAGAACTGGCTGAGCAGTTTGATGATACTACTAAGCGCAATCCGGAGAGATTACCGGATGATCGCAGTGGAAGGACCGAAACAATGAGAAAGGCTTTAATATGTGGGGTTTCTGGGCAAGATGGCTCATATCTAGCCAAGTTGTTGTTAGAAAAAGGATATCAAGTATTCGGCACATCAAGAGATGCCCAAGTTTCTACATTTTCCAACCTCCTTGCATTAGGAATTAGAGAGCAAGTTAATGTAAGCTCTATGGTACTTACTGACTTCCGTAGTACCTTGCAAACACTGTCTAATATAGCCCCGGATGAGGTATACAACTTGGCCGGCCAAACTTCGGTTGGTCTCTCTTTTCAACAGCCGGTGGAAACTTTTGATAGCATCACAGTTGGCACCCTAAACCTATTGGAAGTCATACGTTTTTTAGCCAAACCGATGCGTATTTATAATGCAGGCTCTAGTGAGTGTTTTGGTGATACCGGGGATAATGCAGCGAACGAGGAGACACCATTCAAGCCTAGAAGCCCTTATGCTGTAGCAAAAGCTGCGGCGCACTGGGCAGTAGCTAACTACCGTGAAGCATACGGAATTAATGCCTGTACCGGCATATTGTTCAATCACGAATCTCCTATGCGACCCAAGCGATTTGTTACCAGAAAAATTGTCTCAACTGCTTGCCAAATAGCCGACGGAAGAAAGAATCAGTTACATTTAGGCAACATCAGTATACAACGTGATTGGGGGTGGGCCCCCGAATATGTCGATGCGATGTGGCGTATGTTGCAACTAGACAACCCTGAAGACTTCGTAATTTGTACTGGTGAAACTTATAGCCTCGAAGATTTTTGTATTACCGTATTTGAAGAATTAGGCTTGGATTGGCGTAATCATGTTACTTCTGATGCGGAGCTTTATCGGCCCACTGATATTAATATTGGAAGGGGAAACCCCTCTAAAGCCAAAAGATTATTGCAGTGGGAAGCTAAAATCAAAATGCATAGTGTAGTTCACGAGATGGTAGAAGCAGAAATGATTGGCACTGACAGATAGTTTTTCTAAAGCAATAACTACCAAGTATATGCACCTCAAAGACTATGTTTCTGCCCAGAGCTAATTAAATGACAGCATTGTTCCTACCCGCATGGCGCTATCGCAACTTCATACTAAGTTCTATAAAGAATGAATTTATGACGCGTTTTGTCCGCAGTCGACTAGGTGGGCTATGGATAGCGCTAAACCCTCTGGCACAGGTCGCCATTTACGCTCTAATTCTCTCGGCTGTCATGAAGGCTAAAATTTCTGGTGTAGATAATAAATATGCCTACGCTATCTACCTGATGGCTGGTATGCTCGCATGGTCACTGTTTACCGAAGTATTTGGACGGTGCACCAGCATATTCATTGACAATAGAAATCTGATAAAAAAAATCGCTTTCCCAAAGATTGCTCTTCCATTAATTGTTACCGGCAGTGCTTTGATAAATAACCTGGCACTTTTTACTGCAATGTTTATCGTATTTGGAGCATTGGGGCACCTGCCGTCTCTTACCACTTTATGGTTAGCCCCGCTTACCGTATTAACACTAGGTATTGCAATCGGCCTAGGGTTAAGCTTAGGAATAATAAACGTCTTTATTCGGGATATAGGACAAGCCGTCCCTATCATCTTACAGTTCTGGTTTTGGCTAACGCCCGTTGTCTACAGAACTGAGATGCTTCCCGAAGAATACCGTGGTCTGCTTCTGCTCAATCCTATTACCGGCATCGTCATGAGCTATCAAAATATCTTGGTATATAGTAAGTCCCCAGATATTTCAGTATTGCTCTACCCTGTACTAATAGCCGCACTTATGCTGGGTATATCCCTCTACCTATACCAGCGTGCAAGCAACGAAATGGCTGATGCACTATGAATACCGTGCTTGAGGTTACCAATGTCAGTAAAGTATTTCATGGCTACGGTGGAGAGTGGCGACGAGTCTTGTCGTGGTTTGGCTTACCATTCAGACCTAAGGAAGAATTTCGGGCGCTAGACAATATTTCATTCCAAGCGCATGCTGGGGAAAGTATTGGCATTATCGGGCAAAATGGTGCGGGCAAAAGCACTCTATTGAAAATTATTTCTGGCACACTCCAACCCTCGGAAGGGAATGTTCACATCCACGGCAAAATTGCCGCTATTCTCGAGTTAGGCATGGGCTTTCATCCCGATCTCACTGGCAGGCAAAACGCCCTGCATGCAGCCAGTCTTATGGGGCACAGCCAGGATCAGATCGACTCAGTCATGGACGACATTGAAGCCTTTGCAGATATCGGAGAGTACTTTGACCGGTCAGTCAGAACATACTCCAGTGGGATGCAGATGCGTGTCGCCTTTAGCGTTGCTACCGCATTTCGGCCAGATATTCTTATTGTTGATGAGGCTCTTTCAGTGGGTGACACCTACTTTCAGCATAAGAGCTTTGACCGCATCCGGAAATTCCAACAACAAGGAACATCACTATTGCTAGTCTCGCATGACCGAAGCGCCATTCAGGCGATCTGTTCACATGCAATGCTCATTGAAAAAGGCCAGTTGTTAAAAGAAGGTAGTCCAAAAGAAATTACCGATTATTACAATGCGATAATTTCCGAACTGGATAGCAGTTCCATTCAGCAAACCAAACAGAAAGATGGTCGTGTGCAGACAGTATCCGGTACAGGAGAGGCATCCGTTGAAAGCATTCTGTTGCTTAATTGTAATAACCAACCGGTTGAGGTTATCGACGTTGGGGAGCCTGCCACTCTACAAATTGATGTGCAAGTCAATAAAGATATTAAGCATTTAGTGCTTGGATACATGATTAGAGACCGGTTAGGACAGACCATATATGGTACAAATACGCACCATACTGCCACGGCTATTAAACAGGTTTCTTCTGGTATAAGGATCCGCTACCAGATCAAATTCTTAGCTAATATTGGCCCTGGCGACTACTCTATATCTACTGCCCTTGTTAATTCTGATACTCACTTGGATGCGAATTATGAATGGAAGGATCTTGCGCTTGTTTTTACTGTTAAGAATTTGAGTCGTACTGTTTTTATTGGTAACACATGGTTAGAGCCAACAATTGAGACCAGTATTCTATGACTTTTATTTCCTATGCGCAGAATTTTGAAGACGTTATGCTTTGGCGTGCGTTGAAGCATATTGATAATGGCTTTTATATTGACGTTGGGGCTGCTTGGCCAGATGAGCATTCAGTAACAAAAGCGTTTTATGATAATGATTGGGATGGGATTAATATTGAGCCAAACCCGGAGTTTTTTGAGCGTTACATTGATGAACGACCAAGAGATAAAAGTCTCAAAATTGCCTTAGGTGAAAAGGCTGGCGAAGGTGAGATTTACTATATTTCTAATACAGGCCTCTCCTCTCTGGACAAGGCGGTTTCAGATAGACACTCTAATGAGGGATGGGAAACTGCTCCCGCTATTGTCAAGATTAGAACGCTTGCACATGTTTGCGAGGAATATTGCTTAGAGAAAGATATTCACTTTCTTAAAGTGGATGTTGAAGGTTTTGAAGAGCAGGTTCTGAGAGGAAATGACTGGTTACGTTTCCGCCCATGGATTGTTGTGGTAGAGGCTATGATTCCCTTGATACAGTCTGATAATCATGACGGTTGGGAGCCGATTTTACTTGATGCTAATTACAGCATGGCCTATGCAGATGGCTTGAATCGGTTTTATGTCTCCGTAGAACACGAGGAATTACTGACTGCATTCAAATACCCACCAAATATATTCGATGATTTCCACCTTAATGTACAACAGAAGGCTGAAGCTCATGCCACAAAAGCTGAAGCTCATGCCGCAAAAGCCGAAGCGCACATAGCTACTTTGTTGAACAGCCCCTCATGGCGAATTACTGCACCATTCAGATGGATTGTGCATCAGAAGAGATTATTGCGTAAATATGGCCTATTCTCACGCATTAAATTGCTCGTAAAGAAAATTGCTCATCTTTTTTATGGGCTAGCCATTGGAAGTATCAGTTCTCATCCCCGTCTTCGCTTTATATGTCTTTTTTTGGCTAGAAAGCTTGGTCTTTATAACTATCTATACACAATCTATGTGCGTTTTTCTGAGGATTCTCACACAATTACTGCAAGACCAGTCACTGCTGAGCAACTTACCCCACACGCCAGTTGTATCTATACAGAGCTTAAGGCCGCAATCGATAAACAAAAAAAGGGAAGCGGCTAATGCGTATTGTCATTGACTTACAAGGTGCGCAAACTGGAAGCCGCTTTCGAGGCATAGGGCGATATTCAATATCACTTGCACTGGCCATGGTAAGAAATGGTGAGAATCATGAGTTTTGGCTGGTGCTGAATTCCGCATTCCCTGAAAGTATAATTGATATAAAGCATGTATTTGCCGGGGTGATTCCCGAGGAAAGGATTTGTATTTTTAAGGTTCCTTGTTATTTAGGTCGCTATGATGGTAAGTATTCCTGGGAAAATAGAGCGGTAGAGCTGATTCGCGAATATTTTTTGCATACATTAAAGCCAGATGTGGTACATATTTCTAGCTTATTTGAAGAGCACATAAACTTTTCTGTTTCAATCGGCGAGTTTGCTTCATGTGTACTAACCGCAGTTACACTGTATGATTTGATACCGCTATTTAATCAGGACAGCTACCTACCTACAAAATTACAGCAAGACATTTACTTTAGAAAAATAAAGTTTCTAAAAAAAGCAGATCTTTTGCTTTCAATTTCTGAAAATTCACGCCGTGAAGCAATTAATGGATTGAGCATACACAAAAAGAATATAGTAAATATATCTTCAGCTGTTGACGTGATGTTTAAGCCTTTAAATCTTAAAGAATGGCAGATAGAACGGTTGCGCGCTAAGTATGGTCTAACTCGTAGAATTGTCATGTATGCGCCAGGTGGGTTCGATAGTAGGAAAAATATTGGTGGGTTAATTGATGCATACAGTAAACTTCCCTCAAAACTTCGCGACCAGCATCAGATAGTGCTTGCTAGCAAGGTTACAAATGAACAAAAAAAACTAATTGGCATGTTGCGAAAGAAAGCTGGACTTAAACGCGATGAGGTTGTGATAACGGGTTATGTGCCTGACAATGATTTAGTTGAGCTTTATAATATATCCACCCTATTTGTGTTCGCCTCAAAATATGAGGGTTTTGGTTTACCTGTGCTTGAAGCAATGGCATGTGGTGCGCCTGTAATTGCTTCAAACCAAACGAGTATCCCTGAAATCATTAGGCTTGAAAGCGCCATGTTTGATCCATTTTCTATACCATCGATGTCGCAAAAGCTAGAGCAAGCTTTAGTGTGTGACAATTTTCGGAAGGAATTGTTTAAGAATAATATAGCAAGAGTGAAAGAGTTCTCTTGGGATGAATCAGCAAAAAAAGCAATAAGAAATATTGAAGTACTTTATGAGAACAGAGTTACCAACTCTGTAGCAAGGCTAATTACTTATGACGATCTTATTAAGAAATTAACTGAGATAGCTGAGGGTGATTATGTTACGGACTTAGATCTTGTTTTATGTGCTGAGGCTATTGACATTAACCAGAAGACACTAAGAATTTTCTAAACAAACCATTGCTGCCTATAAATATGCTTTATCCCAGGTTTAATCTTTTGGCGCCCTTATCCCATGCTTGGAAAAAGCACGAACCTAGTGCGTTAGTAATGTGCGCTGGTGAAGCGCAGGATAACTGCTTTTCCTACAGGCAACTTTCCAGCCATAGATATGAGCACGTCCTTGAAAAATGCGCATAGCTTTCGATCCACAGGCCTTTGCCATTGCACAATACGGGGGGATATCGAGATATTTCTATAAACTAATCGATAACTTGATTGAAAAGGAATGTGTCGATGTAAAGGTCTTTGCGCCAATATACATTAATGAATATATCGATGGGTTGCCTAAAGAGGTATTTTCTGGGCTTAAAATAGCAAAAATTCAAAAAATGGCCGTAATAAGACAAACCGCTAGTCTATTGTTATCACGTCCTTTCATCCATAGGTATCAACCCCACATCCTTCATGAAACTTATTACTCAAAATTCTCATATAAACCAGAAAAATCCAGACGAGTAGTAACCGTATACGACATGATTCATGAGCGATACGGCGATTCATTTTCCCGGTTTGACACCAGATCACGTGATAAAATAACAGCGGTAATGGGGGCAGACCATGTAATTTGCATCTCTGAAAATACCCGCCACGACTTACTGGAATATATTGATGTTCCCCTAGACAAAATCTCTGTTATCCACCTTGGTGTCGATAGTGTAGAGGAAAAAGTCTCTCCCCCACCATTTGAGTCTTCCATTAAACAGAGCTTCCCATATATTCTCTACGTTGGACAAAGAGGGTCATACAAAAATTTCAATACCTTAGTAAAAGCCTATGCTGCATCACGGTACTTGCTTAATCATATCCGAATAATCTGTTTTGGGGGTGGGAAATTCACAAATTCAGAGCTTTCACTATTTGATCAGCTGAACATTCAAGAAGATCAAATTCAACACGTGGGGGGGGGAGATGAAATACTGGCTTCCTACTATAGAAATGCCGCTGCATTTGTCTACCCTTCTCTATACGAAGGATTTGGTCTCCCTCCACTGGAAGCCATGACTAACGACTGTGCGGTGATCTGTAGTAATGTGAGTTCAATCCCTGAAGTCGTTGGTGATGCAGGAGAATATTTTGATCCTGAAGATATTGATTCTATTATATCTGCCATCGAGAACGTAGTCGGATCAGAGTCCAGATGCAGACATCTAATTGAAATTGGCAAGGACCGAGCAAGCCAATTTACCTGGGACCGGTGCGCTAACAAAACCTTGGATGTTTACAAAAGCCTGCTATAAACACTAGATACCGATGAAACGACAGGCCTTATTAAAGGTGCGAGAGATATCTTGAGTAAATGTAACTATAATAATGAAAATACTCTGCTTATCGAAACGAAGACCACAGGGGAAAGATCTTGTTGAACAGCCATATGGCCGTTTTTATTATCTCCCCCGGCTACTGGCTGAACGAGGCCACAAGGTTAAGTTGCATCTCCTATCCTATCAAAGAGAAGCGTGTATTGCGTTCGAAAGTGAGCATATAGAATGGGATAGTAGGCCACTCCTGCCAAATCCACTTGAGTATGCTCAGCATGCAGAGGAAGTGTGCAAATTGTGGAGGCCTGACTGGATTATTGCGTTCTCCGACATTTGGTACGGAATCTTGGCTTCCCACCTTGCGATGCGGTATGGGATTAAATATTCCATCGATGCTTATGACGACTATGAGAGCTACATGCCATGGGCTAAACCAGCACACTGGCTATGGAGAAAGTCATTACGTAATGCAACAATTATCTCAGCCACTGGCCCCGGTCTAGGGAGTTATATGTGTGGCAATAGAGGCAAGGATGATTATATTGTTGTTCCTATGGCGGCAGATAACTCATTCACTTCGATCAAAGATAAAACAGTTATTCGAAGACGTCTTGGCATCCCTGAAAAAGGAAAAATTATCGGATACTGTGGATCAATCTACCCTGGTCGCGGCATCAATATTTTATTTACGGCATTCTCTACACTAAAAAGATCTCATCCTGACATCACACTTGTACTTTCTGGACGGATTCATCCAAAGGTATCTATTCCTGAAGATGCAGTATCACTTGGGTACCTTTCAGACGAAAAATTACCTGACTTGATTGGATGTCTAGACGTATTAGCTGTTGTCAATAAAATCTCTAATTTCGGACGACACAGTTATCCAGTCAAGCTATACGAAGCAATGTCATGTGGGATACCGGTCGCGGCGACCAAAACACCCGCGACAGAATGGATTCTCAAAGATCATCCTGAGATGCTGGCAACTCCAGAAGATGCTGATAATTTATCAAGTGTGCTACAGTGTGCTTTAGATTTTGGTTATACAACTTATTCTGCTACAAACGATTGGGGCTTAAGTGCTGAAATACTCGAGCAATCAATAACAAGCAATTAATTTCCTATCGTAAGGTTTCCTGATTACCCACAGGCTCATGGCTGCTCATCTTTGAACGGGAAATGCCATAATGCAACGCCGTGATCTGCTCAGACACCAAGCCAATAAGAAATACGAGCATTGCAGTTATAAACATAACACCAGCCATACTAGAAAAACTGCCTGTAAGCCAGTAAAAGTAGAGGTATCGTCCAAAACCGAGGAACAAAACCATAAGGCTAGCAGGGAAAAATAGCCTCATTGGTGAAAACAAGGTAGTCACCTTCATGATGACGACCATGAAACGTATCCCATCGCGCGCAAAGCTGATTTTACTTTTCCCTTTTCTGGGCAGTGCCTTAATGGGAACGAATACAACAGGGTAGCCTGACCTGTAATAGGCCATAGTTGAGGTTGTAGGATACGAGAAGCCATTAGGGAGAAGATGGATAAATTGACGGAACGTATCGCGCTTTACCGCCCGAAACCCTGAAGTTAGATCTGGAATGGTACGACCAGTCATAAGTGAGGCAAATTTATTGAGTAGCTGATTTCCAAGACTGCGTCCAATATTTGCGTGAGTATCTCCAGCCCGGGAACCCACCACAAGTTCATACCCCGCATCAATCTTCTCAAGTAGCTTTTCTATATCCTGCTCATCGTGTTGGCCATCAGCATCCATAAAGACCAGGGTCTCACCCTTGGCATGCCTTGCTCCAGTCTTGATAGCCGCACCGTTGCCCATATTGTAAAGATGACGTACCACACGTGCACCTGCATTCTCAGCTTCTGTAGCTGTAGCATCACTGGAGCTATCATCTACCACAAGGATCTCTGCTTCAGGAAATCTCTTACGGATGCGACCAACAACTTCTCCCACAATCCCTGCTTCATGGTATGCCGGTAGCACTACACTCAATTCACACATCAAAATAATCTCAGTAATTACAGCTAGCTAACGATCAGTGTCACCATAATAGATGCTTTTACTCCACTCGCAAGCATGTTGTACACTCAACTTTCAACAAAAACAGCCTAGCAAATTCAAAACCTAATTCACAAAAAATAGTACTGGCCACTGAATTTACCTTCTGCCCCAATACGATGGCTCCATTTTGCTATAATCTACTTTAAAACTGGCATAGAATGACAGTACAAATCGGGCACTTACCGGTAAAACTGTGTGGTCGTTCCCGACAATACCAAGCAGATCACAGAAATAGAGGTGCAGTGTACCCTGCTGAAGATGGGCATTTGGGTGTAGCACTACGGTCAGATATGCCTGTGACCACATAGTATTACATACTGGCTCAAGCGGCCGGTAGCTGTAGAAAAAGTTGATTTTCACTAAGCAGGGCTGGCTATATAGATAATGGTTACCACTAAAGCAAATATGGGAGTAAGTGGACTGGCTCGCAGGCTGGTTCATGACGGCCTATTGTCAGAAGAGAGTGCACATACAGCCTACCAACAGGCAAAAAAAAAGCGGCAGCCATTTGTAACCCACCTGATTGAAAAGGGCCTCGTTTCCAGCCGAAAAGTGGCTGAATCCGCTTCACATGAGTTTGGCGCCCCCCTCTTTGATCTTGATGTCCTTGATTTTGAGACCATTCCCACTGATCTGGTAGCGGAAGAACTGGTACGAAAGCACCATGTACTCCCACTATTCAAAAGAGGGAACCGACTATTTCTTGGTGTTTCCGACCCCACCAACCTTCAGGGCTTGGATGAGATCAAATTCCACACCGGCCTAAGTACGGAGGGGATACTTGTTGAAGAGGATAAGCTTACCCGTTCCATCGAGACCGCACTCAATGTTGCTGATAACAGCATGTCTGACTTGCTGGATGCTGACCTGGATAACCTCGATATCTCCCATGAAGAGGAGCGACCTCAGGGAGCAGAGGGTGATCTTGATGTTGACGATGCACCTGTTGTGCGCTTCGTTAATAAGATGCTTCTGGATGCCATCAATCTGGGTGCATCTGACGTCCACTTTGAGCCCTACGAAAAAACCTTCAGAGTGCGTTACCGCCAGGATGGACTGCTTTCTGAAATAGCTTCCCCTCCAATTAGTATCGCCCCACGACTCACTGCTCGCGTAAAAGTAATGGCCAGACTCAACATTGCAGAACGGCGAGTACCCCAGGACGGGCGCATCAAGATGGTATTATCCCGTAACCGAGCAATCGATTTTCGTGTCAACACCTGCCCTACCCTCTATGGTGAAAAGATCGTAATGCGTATCCTGGACCCGACCAGTGCCCAGGTTGGCATTGAGGCTTTGGGGTTTGAACCTGAGCAGAAGGCTCTATTTGAGACGGCCCTGACAAAACCCTATGGGATGATACTTGTTACCGGCCCTACGGGAAGTGGTAAAACAGTATCACTCTATACCGGGTTAAACATGTTGAATCAGCCGGACGTCAACATCTCTACCGTTGAGGATCCGGTCGAAATTCAGGTACCGGGGATCAACCAGGTCAACACCAACACAAAAACCGGACTCACTTTTGCCGAGGCACTCCGTGCTTTTCTTCGCCAAGACCCGGATATCATAATGGTGGGTGAGATTCGTGACCTGGAGACGGCGGAAATTGCCATTAAGGCCGCCCAAACAGGTCATTTGGTACTTTCAACCCTCCATACTAACGATGCGCCTCAATCTCTTACCCGTCTTGCTAATATGGGGGTACCCCCTTTTAACATCGCCTCTTCTGTACTTCTGATTATGGCCCAGCGTCTTGCACGGCGCCTCTGCGAACACTGCAAAGAGCCGGAAGAGATTCCTCGAGAGGCACTGCTTGAGGAGGGTTTCCAGGAGAATGAGTTAGCTGACTTGACTACATATAAAGCGGTAGGATGTGAACGCTGCACTCGCGGTTACAAAGGGCGTGTTGGTATATTTCAGGTGATGCCGATATCCAGTGATATGGAAAGGATGATCCTGGAAGGGGGTAACTCCATGCAACTGGAAGCCCTAGCAACATCTGAAGGGGTCGCAAACCTACGTATGTCAGGTTTGAGAAAAGTGAAAGCAGGCCTTACCAGCCTGGAAGAGATCAACCGGGTAACCAAGGATTAACGATTATGGCTGCAGCAGTCCAGAAGAAAGTTGAGAAACCCAAGATTTTTGTATGGGAAGGCTCCGACAAGAGCGGCAGACGAATCAAAGGCGAAAGCCGTGCAGCCAGCATAGCGCTGGTTCGTGCAGAGCTTAGAAAACAGGGAATAGCCCCTCTAAAGGTCAAGAAAAAACCAGCCGTCCTCTTCAGTACCAAGAAAAAAATCACACCGAGCGATATCGCCGTCTTTAGCCGCCAACTGGCCACTATGATGGAGGCAGGCGTCCCCCTTGTTCAGGCCTTTGATATTGTTGGCCGGGGGCACGAAAATCCTGCTATGCAGGATCTGATTCTTGCCATCAAAGCAGATGTTGAAGGTGGTACAGCCTTGGCAGAGGCACTAAAGAAACACCCGCTCTATTTTGATGACCTCTTTTGCAATCTGGTTCGTGCCGGTGAGGCAGCCGGTGTTCTTGAAGTTCTTCTCGATAAGATCGCAACCTACAAGGAGAAAACAGAATCCCTCAAGGGCAAGATTAAAAAGGCGCTCTTTTATCCCGCTGCCATCATTATCGTCGCCTTTCTTGTCACTGCCTTGATCATGGTTTTCGTTATTCCTCAGTTCCAAAGTCTCTTCGCTAGTTTTGGTGGCGATCTGCCAGCATTTACAAAGGCTGTGATTGCCATGTCTGATTGGATGCAATCCTACTGGTGGTTGGTAGTGATTATTGTAATAGCTACTGTCTACGCCTTCTCTTACACCTGGAAGCGCTCCCGTAAATTCCGCCAGACAGTGGACAAAATGATGCTGGGAGTACCCATTATCGGAGTCATTCTCAATAAAGCAGCCATCGCTCGTTATGCCCGCACGCTCGCCACCATGTTTGCTGCAGGGGTTCCACTGGTGGAGGCACTTGAGTCTGTCGCTGGCGCTACCGGCAACGTCGTCTATGGTGATGCTGTTATGCGCATGCGTGAGGATGTCGCCACCGGCCAGTCCCTGCAGCTCAGCATGAAACAGCAGGGACTCTTCCCCCACATGGTGATTCAGATGGTCTCTATCGGTGAGGAGTCGGGTGCACTGGATAGCATGCTAGCCAAGGTGGCCGATTTCTATGAGGAGCAGGTAGACAATGCCGTCGATGCCCTCAGCAGCCTGCTGGAGCCTTTTATCATGGTCATTATCGGTACCCTGGTAGGTGGACTGGTGGTCGCCATGTACCTGCCCATCTTCAAGATGGCTGCCGTGGTTTAACCAACGTGACGAAAACTGAATTATGTTGCAAAAGGAGAAACGAATATCCTTCTAGGCCTTATTAATACAGCCCTGACGCACATCATCACAGCCCCAATGTTTCCATGCATTCCCAACCTAACTGAAAAATATTTCTTTGCGGTGCTGAATAGTTACAAATATTTTTCGTTTTAGCGGGTAAATACATCTTTCCGCATCTGGCATGATAAGCGTGAGCAAGTCACTCTGACAGGTTACTCGGGAAGGTACAGATTGAAAAGCTGGAGAGGCTTGCTGATCGCAAACTAAGGTTTCGACCTCAAGGCAGACCGCCCCTAAACAAAGGGTAGCGTGCCCTTTCCCTCTACTTCCCCCACAACCCAGCGTATATCTGCTCAAGGGGGGTTCAGTTGATCCTTACAAAATTTAATCAGGCTGTCAGCGATTGCCTCCATACCTGGCAATTCTTGCATAAGAGAGGCAAAGTAGTCAGCTTGCCTGATTGGATCGATATCATATTCATGCGCACCGATATTGCGCAGCATACGCAGACTTTTCCACGCCTCAACATCCTCAATAACTCCGCATTTGCTCATAAATGACAGGACTTTCGGAAATGTCTCTCCATCTTCGCCAGATAACAGTGTGGTCTGTTTCATTGTGGCAGCGATCACGTCTTGTAGTTTCCCAAAGCGCTCATTGAATGCGGAAAGAGCCTCTAGGAGCCTGTCCGAGAATAGGACACCTACTGCGGAAACCCCATTTTGGCCCTTTTTTCCGCTCATTTTCGTTGAATAAGAGTCACTATTCGTCTCAAATGACCGAAAAAAATGACTCAAAATGGGATCCCCTCGCTACGGTGCCTATTCTCGGACAGGCTCCTAGCTGTGCATCCCCCAGGCATTCGGTTGTTTCAATGGGAAAAACCAAGTGGTTAAGCGTGTAGTGCAGCCCGTGCCGAATCCGACCAATCGCTGCAATACGCTGCGTCAAGAGCCTGTATTGTTCTTCACGAAGTGTTTTTAGGTTCATAAAAGAACACCTGTGGCTTTTGCAATACGTTCGATGGTGCGTGGGGGTGATGTCTGATCTCGTATAACGAGATCAATAGGGATACCCAAGGCATCCTCAAGTGCGGCCATCAGGCGAGCTTGTTTTTTAAATGGGAGTGCTTCAGGATATTCAATATAGAGATCGATATCACCACCCCGGCGTGTGTCATCGACTCGAGATCCGAACAGGCTGACAGACACAGCCTTCGGCAACATGACTTTTACAATGCGCCTAATGGTACCGATCTGCTCAGGTGTCAATCGCATTTTCTGCTGCTCATTTTAATAGTACCTAGATCTTGCATCTACTCGCACGTAGCCTACACAATCCAAGCAGTACGTTTACTCGGTGCATCAATGATACACCAAGAGTTTAGCAGCGAATTCAAAAAGTAGCCTATGGAGCCGTTTTCAAAACTCATAGCATGTAATGCTG
Source organism: Sedimenticola sp. (assembly GCA_040505955.1). Taxonomy (GTDB): domain Bacteria; phylum Pseudomonadota; class Gammaproteobacteria; order Chromatiales; family Chromatiaceae; genus Vondammii. Next base: position 26,112 of record JBEVXT010000083.1, read on the forward strand.
CATAGAATACCGCGCACCTTGATAATGCAATTAACTCCCAATAGCTCGCCTGCTATTAAGGTGGATCCATAACACTGTCCATTTTTTGTACTTTTTCTAGGTAGCGGCATAAAAGTGCCCGTTCTCTGCCCACTTTCGCATGGTAATTGGCAATATGGCAGACAAGAGAGATCGATTTCACTCTACAAACTTCATTAACTGATCAACGGTCAGCGCGATGATGCCAAACATCAGATGTGCCATCACCTTGGTGTGGCCCTTTACCCGCACCACGCGACCACCGAATTCATCTTTAAGGCGACCATTAACCTGTTCAACGGTGCTGCGTTCATTATAACGAATGCTTTCAGCGCTCTTATAGCCTGCCACGCGCCGCCCTTTTTGCTCCACCTCCAGTTCAGCTTTGCGCTCCTTGCCACGGGGGTTCTCATCAATCAATGGAACATGCCCCAGTGATTCGCTGTGCTGCGTGATCAACGGAGCATCATAGGCGGCATCCATCAGGTCGTAACGGTTGGTCACTCGCCGGTGAGTGATCTCCGCTAGTGGTATAGCGACCGGACTATCGTGCAGTGAGGCGGAGGATAGCAGGCAGCTCACCGGGATGCCGCCATCAGCGGCATCAATATGAAGCTTGTAGCCAGTCCAGCTTGTCTTGTATCCCTTGCTGTTACGTTTCGTACCCACATTACAGGCAGTTGGCAGGTCAGCCTTCATCTCGGCGAGGGTCATGCCCGCGCTTTGTCTTTCCAATCGGGTGGGTTCCTTGGGGTGTTCCTCGTCCTTTTTCGGGCAAGAAACTCTCTGGTTTTCCGAGTTTTTAAATCACCTCTACTGATTTCATATTTTCATTACATCATCACCAACAAATCAATTTACTGTAACACTTGAGGAGGCATTTTTTTTCTAACCTTCGTGGCTAGTGATCTCTTCAAACATAGAACAGGTCGGCTCTATATGGCCTTTGAAAGATTGCTCGGCGATTTCAA
>JBEVXT010000084.1:0-9156 GCA_040505955.1 Sedimenticola sp.
GCAGCCACTTTCGGTAGTATCCGTGGTGCTGAATGGATATGGATGAGGCATCCAGTGCGGTGTCAAATTGCTGGACAATATCTTGAGGGACTATAAGCATATCGTGTTATACGTTTCCGTATATCATTACCAATGAGTTTGTTATGCGGTTAGGTAATTAGTAGCATTATGAATTAAACTTGTCAAGGGGGATAATTGGGAGTAGATTATGCGGAAACCTTAGATTTACTTGTTCGAGTGACAAATTACGGATAAATATGCGGAGAAAATTGACGGAGCCGTGAAAATAGTTTATTGAGTGTAGCGAACGTCTGCACGCAGATAACGGAGTTAATCTGGATGCAGACGTTCGCTACACGAGCTGAATTGAGACTTTCACGGCTCCGTCAATTTTTTTATTAAATCCATAATTAGCACAAGAACAAGCTATTCAACGCGGACGTGCTGCGCACGCCGGTTAACCGCGAATTATGTGTAAGAAATGAATGGAAATGGGATTTACTCGGAAGATATCCCAAGCTTTACCGATAAACGGCAACTTAAAATGGTTTGGGTAAATCATAGGCTAAATGAAAGAGCCTTTATATATCAAACAACACAGGGTTACTGGGGAATGTGGGGTGAATATTTCTCTGAGCATGAAGCAGAGATGTGTTGGTGTGGAGATGATATGGGAGGCCACATTTTTGATTCAGAGGATACGGCAACCAAGGAACTAAAAGCGGCACATCCTTGGGCCAAGGAAATTGAGCTATTAAAAGTTGAGTCTTAACAAATGAACGAGCAAAGAGACTCTAGTAATCGATTAACATACGATTTTTCAAAAATAGAAATTAAGAGCTATTTAAAAATCACTAAAAGTATAATTAGCCACTTTGAGCTAGAAGAAGCTAGTGAGTTAGTTCATGGTTTTGATGAAACATTTCAAGACTTTAAGTCAGGGAGGTTTTTAATTGGACTAGAGTGGGATATTTGGTCAGGTTATATCATAGTTGCGAAAAACTTAGAATCAGAAACATTGGTTAAAGAAATAGCCACTTACGTCAATGAATCATTTTGCAAAAACACATAACAATGCCATGCACAGGAAGGCAAAACCGCCGCTTCGCTCTGGTTTTACCTCCTGTGATGGCGGGCGTTAGGGTAAAAAAATGAAGTGGAGATTACCGTTACTGGCTATCGCGCTAGTCTTATCTGGTTGCGCAAGTCTTGATGATCGGCCCTGTGTCGTGATCGAAAACCCGTACGAAAAAATAGGGAATGGAATAATCAAAGAAAAAGTGTTTGTAGAAGGACCAGTTCAGATTGCTTTCCCCCTAACACGCAAGATCAATGAAGACTTTAGAAACGATCCAGCATTTATGGCTGGGTTGGCTGGGGGGCTGTCGGGTGCCGGCCTTCATGGAGCGGCAGGTGCGGTTAATATGCACACCGCGCCAGCAAAACCGTACTCGCCAAGCCTAGGCGAACTATGTCCTACCTCTCAGGTTGTTGACAGTGCTTACAAGTATTCCATCGCCATGACAGATGGTGAGAGGCTTACCGTGTTTAGCTCGTGGCCAAACCATGAAATTGGTGAGTGCGTAAAGATCTTCCTTGCGCCAAATCAGGAAGGCCAAATGAAAGGGCGCGTAAGCAGTGGGGGAGTCTGCAATTAACACCCTAACCAGTAAATCAACGCGGAGGCAAATTTCGCTGCCGCCGCTGACCGCCATGGAGAGCGAAGCGAAGGCGGTTAGTCCCCGGTAGCGATCAGGCCGCACTGTTTTTCCGTCGTGCGAAGCGCCAGAGGAAAAACAAAGTAGGCATCCGAATAATCGCGTCCAGCCATTTGAGGGAGTGCTGCGTAGCCAGCAACGAGCTTGCGAGGTTGTGGCGGAGCGGCACGGACGCAGGGCGGCCGGGGCAATAATGGCTGTCGCGTAGGCGAGTCGATTTTGGGACAGGGACGTCCCAAAATCTTTCACGAGGTAGCGACACTCTTGTCAATTTGCCCCGGTTATTTTGGCGTTATACGAAAAACATATCCAAAGAGGCAATCTGAATGAGTCTTGTTTTAACGGAAAGCAATGAACCTAAACGTTTTTGGATAGAACAAGAATTCTTGTCTGAAGCGGTTCGGAATACGTTGATTGCGTCAGACGCAATAATAGCACCGCTACTGAATTTTCGAGAAGGCGTTCCAGTTAGCTTTCACCAGGGTACATTGTCATTTTTTGATTACTTACAAAACAGTTTAATTGAAGCTGGCTTAAATGCTTCAATATGCGCTCCAGATAATGAATATTATGAGATAGCGTTACATGCTAAAGCGCATCGTTTGGCAAATGTAGTAGTAACGTATGCAATTGCGCCGCTAGTTATCAGCTTAATGGCTAATTACATATATGATGAATTAAAGGCAAAACCTGATGATACCATTAGCACATCAATTACGTTAGAGCATCAAGACTGCAAGACTTATCAGATAGAATATGATGGAAAAGCTCATGATTTTCCTATTGTAATTGAAAAAGTAAAAGAACTATCTGAGGAATGCAAAGAAAAAGAGAATGGAAAACAAGATGAAGAAATAGAAGAAGATGGCAGTAAGATGAACGGCAACAGGGGTGAGCCAGATGTGCACCTCGTTTGAACAACTATGCCAATCAATAAGAATTCGTCGTCTCAATAAAGGTTTTTTAAAATCAAGGGAAAAAGCATTTAAGTCAGCTATAGAAGAGCATGCACGAAAAGGACAGGAGGATACCGCAAATCGACTTTGGGTTTTAAAAACTATTTTTGAGGTTCAGAATCACTACTTGACCGCATTTAATCTTATTAAAAAGAAAAAGTATTATAAAGCTTGGTGTGAGCTAGAGCATTGTGAGGTGTCGATCCATTTTTTGTCAAATCATTACAACCCAACGGATTATGACAAATACCTTATAGGTTATATAAGCAAAAATGTTGAATCATGGCAAAGTCTTTATCCGTACAAGATGTTCATTAGTCCAGAGATCTTAGAAAAGAAAATAAGGTGCAATATATGCGGAATGGTATTGTCCCCGTTTTCAAGGTGCTCTCATAAAGTTGGCGATTTATATAGCGGGAAAATGTGCGTCCGAGAGGTAATTGATCTAGATTTCTTGGGTATTTCACTCGTAGAAAACCCTGTGCAGAAATATTCAGTACCATTCACAAAGGACGAGGATTCTGGAGAAGAAATGGATCACTATGATTATTCAATCGTCCAGTATGTTGCTGAGAGATTAGATAATCCGTTTAATAATTGGCAGCCGAGATGGACTAAAAAGATGCATGATCGATCGAATTTTAATCATGTACCTAAGGATAATAAGTGTCCATGCAGCTCTGGAAAGCTATTTAAAGATTGTTGCTACGAAAATGAATCCATATTGCTACCACATTTAGAAGTTGTCTTTGATGAAGATCTACCTGTTAACCAGTTGCAAGAAGTAATTATTACAAAGTAATGAGTACGCGTATAACAATGGGCTCCAAGGGACGTCGACGCTATTGCGCCTCCGCCCCTGAGCCCGGTCGTTAGAGCAAATAAGGAAAAAACATGGATACTGATATTCAACATAAACAGAAAATAGAACTCAGGTTTAATGCGCGGTTTACAGGGCGTATGTCCTTTAGCTCGCTCAGTAAAAACATGGATATACATCCTGAGGAAATTGAGCATCTCATTGAAAAGCTAAACTATTCCGATGCAGATGAAGAAATAGCAGATAGATTACGCGATAGATTGCAGATCGAAGGCTTAGAGATAGATGCAAGAATACGCTTTCATGAGGGTAGCATTGAATGGGATGGTGTTCTTTACGTATTGAATTGGATGGCCGTAGTTGGTGGCACGGTAGGCCTAGTCGATTATTTGAGAAAAATCATTATGTCGGTCATTAATACCACAATAAAGAAAAGACTACCAAAACCATTGCGACATGAAGAGATAAAAACAACAGTATTTGTTGAAGAAGAAATAATTTCGCCTATATCCGCACCCGCCATTTATCAACAGCCTAGCATGCCAGCTCAAAATCAATCGCAGGCGCAGTATCCTACAGCATTTCAAGCCCCAGATGAGTCAATAACTAGATATAGAAGATTAATTATTGGGGTAACTTTGTTTAATTCTGCGTTAATTGGGGCATTGATTTTGGTTGTAATACTTATGTTAACGTCTACTAGGCTCTAACAATTGCATAAACTCGGGCCGCAAAAAGCGCCGTTCGCTATCGCTCACTCTGCTTTTTGCGTCCGGTTATGCTTGCGTTATGTTTAAAAGAATCTGATTCCATGCTTAAACCCGATACGTCGAAAATAATGGTCTTTAAGTCACCGAAAGATTTAAGCAAGTGGCTACAAGATAATCAAACTTCCGAAAGTGAACTTTGGGTAAAAATCTTCAAAAAAGGTTCTGGCATTCCGAGCGTAAACTGGAACGAAGTCGTGATCGAATCGCTGTGTTGGGGCTGGATTGACGGCATCAAGAAATCACTCGATGACCAGGCCTACCTTCAACGCATTACTCCAAGAAAAATCCGAAGAGGAGAGAGGGTCAGGTCTCCCATTGCACATCAATCTCAGATGATTTAGCATCTTCTTACGGAACACGGAACAGAGGTGAATTGTAATGTGCAATGGGAGACCTGACCCTCTCCTCTAATAATGTGCAATGGGAGACCTGACCCTCTCCTCCACTTGACCCTCTCCTCCAATGGGAGACCTGACCCTCTCCTCCAATTCATACAGATCGTATTGAAGCTGCTCAAAAAGATGCTCTTGTTGCATTAGGTTGGAAGGTTGTACCTCTTAGAGGTTGTACCTCTTAGCGAAGAGGAGTTGTAGTGGCATAGTAAATTTGGCCACCTAATTAGAAGCGATATGACAACCCTTCTATGCCAATAGCCCGACTTTTTGGTGTCTGCTTTTGGCCGCCAGCAGACAACAGTGGATTGACAAAAATACAGTATAACAAACGCTTGCATTTGAGCGCTTTTAATTTCGGCAAAAAAAGACTGGCCCTCATTAAAAGCGCCAAATGAAGCGGGCGTTAGGCCCAGGATAATTCGCAATGTTGAGAGATTTGTCATTAGTTTTTGAACCATCAACACTCGATATTTCCGAATATCAAGGAATGGATTCCTATGGGTGTGGATTAAGGGAGGTGGAACTGGAAGTGCGTCAAGTTATCGAGGAGATTCAGCAAACGTTTTATGCTGCACCCAAGCATGAGCGAGCGAACATTCCAAAGCTCTCGTTTCCACCAAAGGATTCGCATGGTTATATGCCAGATCTTTTGTTGGATATCTCACTGTTAATTACTTCGGGTACTCTTTCTGCAGTCTTTTATAAATTAATTAGTAGTTGGATTACTCATCGAAACGGAAGAAAGCTACGAATCCGTCTGCCTAGCGGGTTCGAAGTCGAAGCCACACAACTGAATAAGGATGAATTTCAGAGATTGGTCGAAGTCCTCTATGCCCAATATGGGCAACAGCCTGGCTCAGATCTGAAACCATCAGAGTTAAGGAAATTGGGCTTTAAGGTCGCAACTAAGAAAGATATTGAAAACCATCGTCAAGCGCTACGGGGCGCCTATTCGAAGAAGACGGACGAGATACTCCGCAAAGACAATGATAAGGCCTAACCAGAAAATCCACCCGACCTCCTGCGTCGGCGGGTGATTTTAACGTTATGCGCTCAAAAAATGAAGCTTAGTGAATTTGAGACAAATGTGATTAACGCCCTAATCCAGAGCGACCAAGAAGAAAAGGTAATACATGCACAATTGGATGGTGCAACCGTAATCAAAAACCAGGACACCCATCACTTGACCCACAAAAGATGATAGGTGCCCTGGTCTTCTTTGACCCAGCAAAGTTGATGGGTGCCCTTTTGTTTTCTTGGTTTGGGCATGTTCTTTCCTTGAGACCATCGTTTTCTGTATGGTCACCCTTGTGACATACCGGATATCGTTGTCAATTTGTGGGTGTTCTGGATACTTGGTAAAATCAAGCAGGTTCGCACACCTGTGCCAGTTTTATGGGGTGTGCATCAAATAGGTCAGGATGACCTATTTTGATGCCAGGTCAATAAACCGTGCAGGGAGGAACGCACCGCCATTGGCCACAGGCCAATAACAGCTCCATAATATCAAGCATGTTCACGCGCATGCGCATGATTTTATGGGGCGCGCATCAAATAGGTCAGGATGATCTATTTTGATGCCGGGTTAATAAACCAGGAAGGAATCTCATGATTGGCACCACACTTCATAGGCTGAAAGCCATTACGATTGCCATCGGCATCCTGACGTACTGCTTACCCGCCTTGAGTTCTGCATCTCAATCTCAGAAGTGGACGGTGTCACATGCCGCACCTCCTCAAGGTATAACTATATTGCTGCCGGATCCTGAGGGCCGAGTCACCTTGGCTATCCAGGGAGAGGGGGCTGCTGCCGGTGAGAAGATCACACTCTCCATCAATCCGTTCTGGAGTGATAGCGGCGACCAGGTCATAGTCAGATATGATGATGAGCCAGCCGGGAAAGAGAAGACCAGGGTGGTCAGGCCAGGGCAACCCTTTACCCTCAAGCTGGTGGGACAGCCGGATGGGCATTTTGTCTGGGGCAGTCTTGGTCTCTCCTCGAACAAGGAGATTTCTAACAAGGCCGCTGACAAGGCCGCTGACAAGGCCGATGTACTTTCAACACTCCCTCTTGTGCTCGGTCATGTCGGGCCTGTTGTCGACGGGGATAAGCAGAGTGTGCCGGCCTTCGGGCGTGGACGGTTGTTCATCAGAATGGACCGGTATGGCCTGTATGGCCCCAGTGCCCGGTTCACTCTTCTGCCTTTCCAAAGTGGTGGGGAAGAGAGGCGGGTCAGTTTTGTGGATCCAGTGAGTGGTGAGCTGACCGGTTCGATTGATGTAAAACTGCCCACGGAGCAGGGGGGTGTAAGCCTGGAGATCGATGCTGGTTCTCTCGACATTGGAGAGGAGTACACCGGTGCACTGAGAACGGTTATTGGAAAGCGAGCTTTCCATGACACCTCCATCAAACTCCAGCGCAAGAAGTGGGAACAGAGCGCCGGTTTTGGAAAAGTCCCTGACGCCCGGGGAAAAATAGAGAATGCCGAGGGGAAAGGCTCCCTGCGGTTGGTCCTGGAAGCAGCCGGTGATCAACCCCTGTACGGCATCACTGTTTCGAGCGACACACCCACCAAAGAGGGCTTTGATCCCCGCAACGACCTCGATGTGGTCTTACAGTCCAAAGGGAAGAGCCACTCACTCTGGACCTTTGATGCCGCTGACAGGGAGCAGTTCGAGGCTCGTACGGTTCAACCCGGAGAGCAGGTGGAGGTTATTGTCGAGCCCCGACGTGAGCTGGCACCGGGAACCTATGAAGCCACCCTTGAATTCGATGCACTGAATGTGGATTCCACAAAGCGGGAATCGGCAATAGTGACCTTCACTGTTAAAAACACCCCTCTCTGGGCCATCCTGATTCTGGTCACCGGTGTGTTGATCTCTTATGCCACCAGCAGGGGCATTGGCGCGGCACTCCATCGCCGCAACCTGCGACGGCGCATCAACAGCATCAGGCGTACTTCATGGCTGGTGCGTGACCGCTGGTCCCCCCTTCCGGTGGTGAGAGCCTATGCGCGAATCGCTATGGCGGACCGTGCAATGAGGGAGAGAAGCGGCCTGAAACGACTGGCCCGGTTCGTTACGGCCCCGGATCTGATCGACAGTGAGGTGAAAGAAGTCGAAAACCGTCTGCCTGTGCTGGAGCGACTTAACAGGCTTGCGATCTATTGGTACGCCGCCCCCATGACCACAGGGCACCGGGCAATCGATGTTCACCCGATAATCATCCGCCGTGCCCAGAAGATTCTGCGCAATCTTGTTGGCCGGCTGAGTACCCTGGGAGAGAAGGAGGAGCTCGGCAGGGATATTGTCAGTGAAATCGAGGCTCTGGAAGGGTGGGAAAACCGCGAACTGATGCAGGCAGGGTACTGGGCCAACCTTCATGCCGATATACAAAAGCTACTGGATGCCGTACGTATCGACCAGTTTGAATCCGATGAAAAGGCATACACCCAATTGCTGGAGAGACTTGAACAGGCCGAGTGCCAGGCAGGTGATGATGATCTGGTAAAGGCGTTGGGTGAGGCGGTGCGTGCCGCCAGGGCCATGGACTCACAGGGGCTCCGAGGAGTGCATGAAGCCCTGCAACCAGTCCTGGAAAAAGTGCCGGGTGACTCTGCACACCTGATCAATGACTCATTGACTCGTCTGGAGAGCACAGAGCGAGAGATAGTACGCCGGCTCAAGGAGACTATCGAGGCCGCAGAGTCACCCGCCAGCCTCAATGCCATGACGCGCCTGGAAGAGAACTACGCAAGACTCAAGCTCATTCTTGAGTTGAGAAACGAGGTGGAGAAGAAGAATCATATCTTCGGGATGATCAGGAGTGAGCGGCCGATAGAGGAGATATTCGAGTGGGTCGATGACCAGGTGTGGAAACTGCTGAAGGAAGAGGGCGCGGTCTCGATCTGCCCCGTCGGCTACGGCGGCACGGTGGAGGCCTATGAGCTGATCGATTTTACCATGATGTGCAACAACCAGAAGGCCAACAGGTTCCTCTTCAAGCACGGTCTGGAATTTGAATGGGTAATCAAATACGACGCGAAGAGAAAACCTCTCACTCCCATCACCCGTTCCACAACGGTGACGCAGTTCATCCCCAAGGTGGCCAGAGGGATAACTGTCGACCTGAAGATGAGATATGGCGACGAGACAAAAGAGATACCCCAGGCCATATTCGACACCATAGCGACCAGCCGCTTCAGGGATCTCTGGCCGGTGCCGACCGTTGAACTGATCGGTATCGGTGTTGCCCTGGTACTGGCGCTCGTTGCCGGTCTGCAGACGGATGCATTCAGTAATGCCCTGACGGGTTCATGGAAGGAGTACCTGACACTGTTTGCCTGGGGAGTCGGTGCGGATCAGACCCGTAATCTCCTGAAGAATCTTGACGCAATCACCAAAGGTGAGGGAGCTGTCGTTAACTGAACCTGGATCGGCAGCATACCACCCATGTAACTATTAACCCGGCATAAATTCGTGCCGAAAGAAGACAAG
>JBEVXT010000085.1:0-3894 GCA_040505955.1 Sedimenticola sp.
GATATCAGCTTGATCCGGGAATAGTTGATGAAATACGCATGGCAACAAATGGAAATTTTGCATTGGGTAGTGAAACTTTTAAAGCGCGTGTAGAAGCTATGTTGTCGAGAAGGGTGGTACCGGGTAATCCTGGTAGGCCACGTAAGAGTGAGGTTGTGTGATATGAGAAATGTGGTACGCCCCCTATTTATTGCTATGTTGCTTGTAGGTTCAATACCAACCTATGCAGCACAAGATTGGGTCTACGATGAAGTGTTAACACAACTTCATGAGTTGCGAGGTGAGATAAAAAGTATCAATAGTGAACTTTCACAAATTAAGGAAGAGCTGAAAAAAGTATCTTTACAACGCGGTAAGGGCAAAGCAAGAGTCAGTGAAGTCAGTCTGGAGGGTGCTTATACATTAGGCAGTGAAAGTGCCAAGGTAGCTATTGTTGAGTTTACAGACCTGGAGTGTCCATTTTGCAAGCGTCATCATAAGAATACATTTGATAAACTTAAGCAAAACTATGTTGATTCAGGCAAGGTGCGCCATGCCGTTATGGATTATCCACTCTCCTTCCACCGTGAAGCACGTTCTGCAGCTGTTGCTGCTCGTTGTGGAGGCGAACAGGGAAAGTACTGGGATATGCAGCATGCATTGTAAGAAAAAAAAAAGGCATTCAATGAATCGCTTTATATCGAACTCGCACAAACAATGGATCTTGATGACAAAACCTTTACTATCTGTTTAAAAAATGAAAGTATTGCCAGTCAAGTGGATAAACAGCTGGATTATGGCACAAGCCTTGGTGTGCGTGGCACCCCCGCTTTTTTTATAGGCAGAGTAGCGGGGGATAAAATTGCTGATGTACGAATGGTTTCAGGTGCTCAGACCTATGAGAATTTTGCCCGCATTATTGATGTTTTTTTGAAATAGTAACAAAGGTGAAGTTTGATTGTTTTATGGATATTTAGAGATAAAGCTTACGAGAGAGTAATTTTTCAATTATGACGAGCTAGAGCTATCTTTCTTTTGAATGGCTTTACTATTATTGGAGGTCTCGACCTCTTGTTGGCTTATTTGAATTAGGCTCGATCAGCAGTTTATTGAAGTAGTTGTGCTTGAGATAGCGAAAAAAATTCAAGGGATTAATAAGGAGCAGGGACAAACCATGTCTCAATATTCCAAGGTTTTAGGTAATTTATTAACGGGATTGTTTTTCATTGGCCTGTTTACCGTAAATTCTGCAAGTGCGGTGACGGTAGATCAGGACTGTGTCGTCAACATACTTAATCGCACTGTGCAGGTGGGACCGGACGGCCTTTGGTCTATGCCCAATGTCCCTTCGACCATGGGGCAGATTCGTGCTCGTATCACCTGTACCCGTGACGGTAAAACTCTTAATGGTCAAACTGACTATTTTGCCGTTGAAACCAATGGCAGGGTTGAAGTTGGTGATTTTATTTTTGAGCAGATGGAACCGGTTCCAGTCACTCTGCAATTCCAGCCTTTTGATGCTGTTACTCTCAATGGTGTCGATGCCACTTTACAACTGTCCGTTGTAGCCACCTATCCCGATGGAAGCACTAAAGACGTAACAAATTCCACTTCAGGTATTAACTACATCGCCTCTAACTCTGTTGTTGCAACCGTGGATAGTAATGGCTTGGTTGTTGGAGCTAGTAGTGGCAATGTGCTTATTTCTGCCCGCAAGGATGGTGTTCTGGCATTAAGGCAGATAAAGGTAATCACTTCTGGTGATACTGATGGTGATGACCTTCCTGATGATTATGAAATTGCCAATGGCCTTGATCCAAGTGATCCTCTGGATGCGATGGAAGACCAGGACAGTGACGGCCTTTCGGCACTGGATGAGTACAATCTCGGTACAGACCCACAAAACAAAGATACAGACAGAGATGGCATTAGTGATGGTGAAGAGACCATTGCCGGCAAGGATGGCTACATCTCAGATCCACTTCTGACGGATACTGATGGAGATGGTCTGCCTGATGGTGTTGAGGTTACCGTCGGTTCTGACCCATCTGACAGGACAGATGCCAATTACAGCTCAGCTTTGACTGGCATTAATGTCATACCAAACAACGCCGTTATCTACTACAACACGATTGATGGCGAATCAAGTATTCAACTCCAGGTGTCGGGTACGCTCATCGACGGTAGTGAGCTTGATCTGACTTCGAAAAGTCGTGGCACCAACTACGCAACCGGCGATATCACCATTGCAAGTTTTGGACTTGATGATGGCAAAGTATTCGCTGGGCAGGATGGGGTGGCAGAAATAACGGTGGACAATGATGGTCACACCGCTATTGCGCGTTTTGCCGTGATCAGTTTCACACCTGATGTTGTCTCTTATCTCCAGTTACCTGGTGATGCGAAAAACGTAAAAGTACAGGACGACTACGCCTATATACCTGCCGCTAACAGTGGACTATGGGTGGTGAACCTTTCTTCTCCAGAAACCCCATTTCTCACGGCAACACTGGAGTTGCCGGGTAACAGCCAGGATGTTCGGTTGGCTGGCAACTATGCCTATGTGGCCAATGGTGTGGGTTTGTCTGTGGTCGATATCACTGAACCCCGTTTCCCGCACGTTATCGGTGCAGTCGAAACACTGGGAAATGCACAGGATATAGCGTTTAACGGTAACTATCTCTACTTGGCCGATGGCGCTCAAGGGCTGAGTATTATTGATGTGAGCACACCGGAAACCCTGGTTGTTGTAAGCACTCTATCACTCGGGGGGAGTGTGACCGGGGTGGGTGTCGAGGACAATACGGTTGTTGCAGTTGTTGCTAATAATGCGGTTTCAACTGTTGATGTTACCGACCCTGCTGCTCCCGTGCTGCTGGGCAGCGTTGGCGTCAGTGGGGCACGTGATCTGGAGGTGCGTGATGGTTATGCGCATGTTGCTGCTTATTCATCCTCATATTATCGTGTCATTGATATCAACAATCCCGGAGCTCCTGTTGATGTAGGTGGTTCGACAAGTCGTGATTTCGTACCCATCGATGTCGCTTTGAGTGAGAAGTTTGCATTTTTTGGTGAACAGTTTTGGGTTAGTGCTATTCCATATGTCAATATCATCAATCCTGCTAACCCTGTGTTTCAGGGTGTTATCGACATGTCGCGTTTTTCTGATTATGACTGTCAGGGTGTCGATGCTGATGAGACCTATGCTTACTGCGTAGCAAAGAGAGGTGCAAGTAATCGCCTTTATATTGCCCAATACCGTGGGTTGGTCGACACAGCTGGCATATTTCCCACAGTGGCACTTACAGCGCCTGCCGAAGGATCTGTTTTATACCAAAACCGCCCCTATAAGCTTACGGCTGAGGCTACAGACGATATTCGCGTTGCTACGGTTAATTTTACTGTCAATGGCGAAGTTGTAAGTACCGACACAACCGCACCTTTTGAATATGTCTATAAAATTCCAACGGGAATCAGCAATGTTACATTTGGTGTAATAGCGGTTGATTTGGCTGGCAACCAGGCAATAACGGGCAATATTGCATTTCCTGTTGATGCATCAACATTTATTGATGAGTTGTGGAATGGGGTAACCATTGACTATTTCACAGATGATCTGACTGCTGCCGCCGTATCGATGACAAATGCCAGTTACGTTTCGGCACATAAGCTCATTTCGGTAGGCGATTTTGTTGTGACTGGCCCCGGGCCTTCAACCGTTGAGGTCTCTGAGCTAATCGTTGAGGGTGATCTTGTTGTCGATGGCACGACGCTGACAGTTAAAAGCAGCAACCCAATTAGTGTTCTTGGCAATGTTCGTTTGCTCAATGGTGGAAAGCTGACAGTACCCAACGCTGATAAGGCTTCAAGTAAAATATACAAGCTAGAACTCAATGTAACAGGTAGTGTTGAAAT
>JBEVXT010000086.1:0-2079 GCA_040505955.1 Sedimenticola sp.
GAGACGTTCACGCCACTCGGAGAATATCTGGTGGGCTGTATCAATCTCAGCCTGTGTGGTAGTCTCACTAAGAGCGTAACGACTGACCAATGCGGGTAGGGCGAAGAGCTGTTGCCACCGCACTATCAACTCAGTTTCTGACCAGTTATCAACAGCTTGGCGGTCAACACGCAATACAAGGGAAAAGACAGGACACCCATCACTTACACAAACACTATTGAGTGATGGGTGTTCTGGTATTGCTCCCTGGGGCCAGATCCTGAGCCAACACGTACACTACGGCTTTCTGGCTAACTGTGCTGCCGGAAAAAGAAGCGACCACTGCTTCTGGAGGCGCTGAAACAGCCGCCGCCAGAGGAGACCAAAGCGGATGATGCAGGGGTGCATCCAGAAGAAATCGGCAGTTATCCTTGTGAGAAATGCCACAAGGGACGGCTGCGGCAGTCTGTGAGTTGATGCCGGTATCTCGGGGCAGTGGCTGACGACGGTTAAGCCCCCCATAGACCGCCACAAAGCCTACCGGGACAGGTCTCCCTGAGACCTGATGGTTGAGTGCGGAAAAAACACACAAAATAAGGTGTTATCAGAAGCAGAAGTAGGAAAAAAGAACAGACAAGGCCATGGAGGATCATTCTGAAGGCATAATGATATGGCAAAAGCAGCCCACACTAGCGCACTTATATTTTGCTGCATCACCGAATGACCCATCAGCCAAAAACAAATTCCTATAAATATGCATCGACGGTCTGTTCGGGTCGGTTTAGTCCAATAGACATTTATCTGTCATGCTGCGCACGACAGATAAATACTAATCGGTTTAAATAATAGAGGAAGACTATATGTTTATGATTGAGTATAAAGATGCTGGTTGGTGGTATTGGCTTGTAACTGCAGTGCTGCTTACATATGGCGTCTCGGGTAATTCTATCGGTTTCTTGTTAGCTATTGGTCTTACTGTATGTCAACTAATTCATTTTATTATTTGGAAAAAAAGCATTACTGCTATTCCTATACAAGTACGTTTTTGGTATTTAATGCTTCTTATCGCTGCCCTGTCAGAACCGCTACAATTGATATATTGGATTCCTACCATAGGAACATGGGCTCAGATAATATTCGGTTACTGCACAATGGCGCGATGTGTATCGTTATTTCCTTGGAACCGAAGTGAACCGTTTTCTTTTGCTTTGCTGCAGAAAACATTTTTATCAAGACCTGTTAAGGGAAACATTAAACAAGGCTTTGCTGGTGCTAAATAACGTAAGCATTGAGGGAGTACTAAATACCAGGACACCCATCACTAAAACAACGGTAACCAGCAGCAGGGTAAGCAGATGAATTCTGCTGTTCATAGCTTACTTGTAAGGTACTCAAGAGTAGGGAGTATTCTCTAAGCTGCTGACCGGAACACCAGCAACCTATCTGGATTGACTCTATCTGCAATGAATTTTGTAAGGTTATTGATTTTAATGTTAGTCTGGAGAAAATCAGGAAAGCTATGGCGTAGCGCTGTAGCCACTACTAGCTCTGAAGGTGCGAGGCCTGGGCGAATTGTTCGCAACCAAGAGCCAAATTATTCCCAGACAAGGTCTGGAAAAGAAGCTGCCAAATAATGAAGTAGTCCCTGCGATACAATTCCCACATGAACAAACAGGTGGTATGCTTTTATTTTTCTGGCTACTTGTTGGCGGTATTTTTCCGTTTCACGGTGAAGATATTGGTCACCTTGGCATCGGTGTAAAGGCTTCATTGCCTTCATCCAAAAATGGTATGAAAACCCACCGATGACACGAACGGTTTGTTTAAAAGCATGTTCAATTTTAAATCGTAGCCCGTACAGATAAATCACATCAATGCCGACCAGAGACAAGTCGGTTGTCATGAGTATACAGCGTTCACGGGTTGGATGAACCACTAAAACAAAACGCACCACTTTTTCCACAGGGCGCCACAATAGATCTATAATTAAAGAGTGCCTAAAGAGAGGGCACCCACCACTAACACCACAAAAATAATGCCAGCCATCTGTAGAGTAAACAGATAATTTCAGACAGGCATTGCTTGGTTGAATGGTTCTGG
>JBEVXT010000087.1:0-4846 GCA_040505955.1 Sedimenticola sp.
ATTTTTGTTTCTTCCTTTATTCTATCCTAGAATACTGTAGGCCAATTCTCACGAAATCGAGTCATTTCATATAAAATTTTCAGAAAAAACTTTTGACAACGAATTGCAACACAACTATTTTTATTTCGAACACCAACTTTTGTGAAACATTTCCTGAAAATGTCAGGATCTGCAGTCAAACGGAACAGAATTTATGTAACATTAAATAACTAGACCCTTGCTCTTTGGCGTAGGCAATGTTAATTTGACATGTGTAAGTTATTTCATTAATATGGTAGCATATATTGCATATATATACCAATTGGTGATCTTATAATATAGTATAATGTCATACATGGCGATATTTAGTACAAAAAAGCTAGTAATGCAGTGTTTTATCCTTTTCCTACAGTAGTGTTGATGATAAGTGCAACTCCTACACTCAAATTGTTCAATGTATGTATGGCATCGTTTACTGTCATGTTGGTAATATATATACATGCATGGGTACATGTCTATATATTAGTTTAGGAGGGGTTATTGATCAACTTCTTGCATATTTGGTACACGCCAGTACTATATTGACGAGTATAGGTATGTTCGAAAATTGGTAACGTAGATTAGCCAAATATATGAAAATCTAGATATGAAATGGTATGAATCATTTACCTTCATACAGTGTGCTTTTAGAAAGGCAATGTGCATATAAATGATATATAACAAGCTGTTGCTTCGTATCACACATGTGAAACGTATCGAGTACTATTAGTTCACTAGTATGTATGACCTGATGTAATGATGTAAACCCATTTTCGTACTGTGTATGTCACCAACTGTGTTACATACGGTGGTCTATAACAGGTATACACAAATTATGTTATTCTATAAGTTGACTGGTATTTGTAAAATATAATAAGTAGTAAGTGCATAAGTTGATTGCTGAGTATCGGTCCTTTCTAAATTCGGTAACGTAGATTAGTAGAATTTCACAAATACATGTATGTATTGGATTAGTTATAGTGGTCATGAAATTCATATAAACCATTGAAGTAAGTGAATTATTATAGGCTAATCTTTGTACATGCTGATTTATAGACATAATTAATGAATTAATGGGTAAACAGTATTCATTGCATACATTACTATTGATCCATTAATTCATTATCTACCTGTCTGCATGCAAAGCATAAACTGTAATATTTTCACTGACTTCGCCAGTCACTGATGTGTGTATAGATTAACATACACCACTTGCGTAATTACAAGCCAACACATAGCTGATGCATGTCAGTCAAATGTACATGGGCAAACCGATCTCTCAGCTGGAACGCAGTAACGTAGATTACCAAAACCATTATGACATGAAACCTTATGCCTTTTATGGGCAATAACTTTGTAGTAGTTCATATTCGGCAGGCGTGAGCTGGAAACTCCGTCCATGCCTGCCGATGGCAATCGGATCATTAAGTTTACATATTATATTTGAGAAATCAATCCAAATTTCATCACGGGACGCAGGCCATTTTAGTGATGGCATGCCAGTACCAGTTACAACGCTCTTCCTAAGGAATGACACGTGGCAGTCACCATCTTCCAGGTCCATAGCTATTATTTTTCCAACATGCCAACTGTTTTCATATCTTACCCCTACCCAATCTCCATCATTATACTGGTTTAATTCACATGTAGGTGGGTCGTGTGCATCGTTTTGTTCGTTTACGGTAACAGTAGGGGTAATAGTAGTGGTGACACTGGAGCTGTGTGTTGACTCTTGAATATCCAGTGAATTAGCCTTTGTCAGTTTAGCGGTTGTCCAGTCTTCGTGATGATTACCATTTAGGCAGCTACTGCAATAACAGGACGTAACTCGCGTTCGGATTACACCTTTTTTCACTGGGATAATTGCATGCATTTGCATTGTTCCCTTCACTGGCGATATTGTCTTGTTGATATCATCAATTTCAGCTCGCGCAACTTCACAGTCCTTGCTGCTGACGTATTTATATGTTGCACTCTTATGATACCTTTCGCCCCACTTATAAAAGTCTGGTGCCGATTGAATAGTAACCTTTTCCTGAGTGACAGATTGTGCTGCCATGCGTTTTGCCGTGCCACCAACGCCGTCGCACGGCCCCTTCCCGTGACCGGCTTCGAAATAGTCCCAGGTTGCCGGTATCCCGAATATACCATCGTGGTCTGATACAATGTAAAATGCAGATTTGTTACGATATTGTGAAGAGGGGCTGTCAGTCCAGTAATGTATACACTCTAAGCCTGGTATATCATTTTTCAGCTGAGGCACAAGCTGCTTCATTATAGCGTATACTGATCCAATGTTGTGACCGAGATCGTCAGATACGAACACGTAGCTGCGATGAGTTAGTTCACTGTTTTCATTATCTCTATAATATACCACAACTGGATGAATAGTCACACCCGTTTTATTCCAGTATGCACACTGTACTTCGTCGGCAGAAGAACACGTGAAATTTTCGGCATAATCCATTTGAACGAAAGCGTGGTTATCAGGTAAATTTTGTTTCAGGTCTTTCATGGCATTATATTGTTCTGTTACCCTATTGTTATGGACTAGAAACTCGCACGTTTGTTCTGAAAATTGTTTACAGAATTCTTCTTTCTCCACCTCTTCCGTTACGACCGTTGTCATTTTTCGTCCATCCGGTTTATCAACCCTTTTCCATTGTCCATACTTTACATGTTTAATTTCTGTCGATAATTGGCTAACATAATAATCTGGCGTTTTTCCTTGTTGTAGTTGTCTACCATACTCGTTCGGGTTTGTAGGGACATTTACTCCGTGAGACTTTAATGCTTTTAACAGTAATGCCATGTTTTGATGTTTTTGACAACAACACTTCTTGCGCGACAGGTATCGTGTCAGGCGAATATGCTTACGTCTCATTCGGCAAAATGTTGCATATGAAATTTTAATAGTAGGGTTTTCTGCAGTAAATTTCAAATGCAGAAACAACATACTGTCATTAAGTGTATACTTTTGAACGTGAGCTGCTCCCGATTTCACATAATCATTTTTCCCTGGCATCATTTGACTGTTGTCGTCCCTTTCTAAAAACTCAACCACTTTTGTTCTTAGAGTTTTATGGGATTCCTGTCGCTTGGTTACATTTGGTGACGTGTTTTCCTTTAAACTGGACTTTCTCATACCGATACATTTGGACAGGCGGGTTGTAAATTTATATTTCCGTATACGTCTACCACACACAATGCTTGAAATAACCTTTTTTCGCTTGTGTGACGATTTCTTAGCAGAGTCCTTAATTTCGTCGGTAATAACATTTGCGAACAAAAGTTTATCATGTATTGTCCTTGGGAGTTTCCGCGGACTGAGCCCAGCTTCTCGAATCTCCGTTGCTGTACGCTTACGCGGTGTCAGGTTCTCAATATCTATTTCAGCTGTATTAACTTGGGTCACGTTATCAACAGATATGTCAGCTGTATTAACTTGGGTCACGTTATCAACAGATATTTCAGCTGTATTAACTTGGGTCACGTTATCAACATATCTGTCGGCTGTATTAACTTGGGTCACGTTATCAACAGATATGTCAGCTGTGGTAGATTTGGTTAGGTTTTCATCAGATGTGTCAACATTAGTGGGTTCATGGGTACGTTTAACAACCCGTTCAAACCGTTTGGACACTGTTTTAAACCGTTTGTTTAAATTTTCATTCTCCAATTTTAGGCGTTTTATTTCTCTTCGGTTGCTTGCTGTCGCCCTGCTAATTCTTTTCCGTGATTTCAATTTCTGCATCGTTGGTAATTTTACTACAATTGGTGTGTTGGCGGCTGTTTCGTCGATGGTTTCTGGCTCACTTGGTGGTTGGGTTTTCAGACGTTTAATCTTATTGTTCTCCCTGTAGTGCTTATGCCATATTCTTAGCTTGCTCCTCCGTTCCATTTTGTCCGTGTTTGTCCTCTCATGCATTGGCAGATAATACTTCTTCACACGATCACGCTCCTGCTGTACAAAAGCGAAGCCTTCATTCTGCTTTTTCCGTTCTCTGTATGCCTTTTGTATCTCCGCCCTGGTCTTCCCCATTCTGTAAATACAATGACCGCGTCTATTTATATGTTATTTGGTCTGGACATGTATTACCGGTGCAAATTTATTACCGGAGCAAACGGAAATATGCGAACATTTGTCTCTCAAGAGTTGCTTTCATCCGGTTACGAGTTTGACCTTCCAAACGTGACAAAACACATTTCAATTCGTAAGAACCCTTTAAATATTGCATACATTGAAATAATTCAATATTTCACTGCTTTTCAAAGTCGGTTTCTTATTAAAATGGTAGAAACTATGCTTAAATATGAATCAAAACAGTTATTGTTGTGTGCCAGTTAGATGAATCATGTTGTTCTACATTATCCATGACACACACGTTGCTGCGGTATGCAGACTAAATTTATCAGACTATGACTTGGTATCACACCGGTAATACATTACTGAGCGAGTAATGTCGCCGAATGCGCATGCGTTTTATGTTGCGTCATATTTTGGAAAGACAATATTACCAGGTGGTTTAAATCTTAAAGTCGAGCACAACAGGCTATTGTATAATTAAGTGTTAAATGTTTTACCGTTTTGTACCGTTTTCATGCAAAACACGACGTCAAACAATAAGACCACCGGTAATACATTCCCACAGTATACAGATGATATGAAGAAACTAGAACGACAGTCGCCCACGACCGCATAGTATCCCCCGGCCGGGGTCAGTGGTGGGCAAAGTCAGTGGTGGTGGGCACAATTGATGGCGGATGAGGTAGGTGGTGGGCAAAGTCATTGATAGTGGGCACAATTATAGATGGTGGGCACAGTAGG
>JBEVXT010000088.1:0-12304 GCA_040505955.1 Sedimenticola sp.
CTCAGTATGATGGTCAAACCCTGTTGCGGCTGACCCCGGCGGAGTTTCTTGACCGAATTGCCCTCCTGATACCGCCACCCCGGCGGCATCGACACCGCTACCATGGGGTATTGGCACCGAATGCACCACTGCGGGAGCAGGTAACAAACAGGGCAGGGTTGCCGGTCACCGGCGAAAGCGTGGTGAGTGTTGATAAGCCAAAAACAGGGGAGAGTGAAGAGCAGACGACCGGATGCCTCTTTGCATCGATCTGGGCCATGCTGCTTGCCAGGATCTATGAGATCAATCCGCTGCTCTGCTCGAGGTGCGGTGGTGAAATGAGGATTATTGCGTTGACGTACAGGGATGTACTAATGCTGCGGGAGGCAGGATGCCGGGAGCAGCGACCACCGAGCTGGAGCCTGTCGGGCGGATTCTGCGGCATATCGGGGAGCCGGATAGTGCGCCGGAGGTCTCACCTGACCGTGGCCCACCGGATTTTTTCCTGGAGCTGGATCAGAGTCAGGCGTGGTCTGATGGTGTAGTTGATCAGGTTCCGGAATTTGAGTATGACCAGACGGTGGGCTGGTAGCTCGCCCACCGTGCAAAAAACACAGGTACTTTTGACCTGTGTTGGGGGTCGTTTGCGCCTCAGATTCAGTTTGACGTGATATTTGGGTGGATTTCCACTGTTATACCGGCAAGGTCAGGGAAAGAAGCACTTGGTACTCACCAAAATCCATGTTGTGGTGACACGATACGTTGCTGGGTGGTGTGAAATAGGTTGATTTTATGGGTTGAAATTCCTATCCTTTTTGCCGCCCTTCCGTTGCGCAGAGACAAATTCCATCATGACCTGAAGCAGTGGATCATTTCGCAATAACCGGGCGGACTGCAACTGTTGTTTCGCCATGGAAAAATCCCCTTCCGCCATACAACACAGGGCTTTATGTGCCCGCATTTCAGCTTGGGCCACCGCCTGTAACGGCAGGGTCAGATCGGCGCCACAGCGACCGCAAACAGCGTTCTCACCGATTCGGCCACGACATATGGGACAGCGCTCCACTCAAGACTCCAGGTAGAAGATCAAATCCGCAAGCTGTGCCGAAGCCTCTTTTACCCCTTCGTGGTTATCTTCTGCCATGGCATCTTTCAGGCCCTCTGCCAGATCTACCAAATCGTCTCTATCATTTTCAGAGGCACCATCCATGAGCCGCTCGGCCTTTTCTACCAGGGCCTCAGCCTGGACATGGTCTCGCTGTTTCAGTTGACCGCCACTACCCGGTTCCGGCTCACTTTCATCCTCGAACAGACGACCTATGCGCGCTTGGGCCTCCTCCATCTGCACCCCTTCGAATCGGGCTATGGCGTTATCGATGGTGATCGTCACCTCCAAGCCGCTTTTTTTCTCTTTTGCGCTTACATGTAAAATGCCATCAATATCAAGGGAGAAGGTGGTGATAATCTCATTGCCGGCAGGAACATCACTTAGCCCTTCCATCAAGAATTGGCCGATCTCGGTATTTTTCAAGGCATCCCTTGCCTCGCCCTGGTAGATCATCACTTCAACTTTGTCCTGACCATCATAAGCGGTGTAGAAGACCTCACTCTTGGCTGTGGGAATAGCGCTGTTTTGACGAATAAGCGGGACAAAACAGTGCGGGTACATCTCACCATCCAGTTCGGCCAGCGCACTGGTACCAAAGGTGTAGGGGGTAACATCAACCAATACGCTAGCGGCCTGGCCGCCACCGATTATGGCAGCCTGAATAGCAGCACCTGCGGCAACACAAAGATCAGGATCCACTTCACTGCGCGGCTGCAGCCTCAATTCCTGCTCCAACCCATGGGCAACCAGAGGGGTGCGGGTGGCGCCACCCACCAGCAGGATCTCATCCAGATCAGCGACACTCAGATCCGCACCATCAAGAGCTGTATGAACCGCCTTCAGGGTTTCATCAAGAAAGAGCTGAATCATCGCCTCATAGTCATGCCGATCCAGTTCCAGAGAAAAGTTTATTACCTTGCCATCCTTCTCCAGCAGATACTCCTCTTCCAATAAGGCAAAGGGATTATCCGAAAGATGGATCTTGGCCTTCTCGGCGGCCCGCCGGATTCGGGCCATGGCCTGGGAGGGTATATCATCCTCACTCAAGCCAGTGGTTTCGCGCAAATGATCCAGCGCGTAGTCCACAATTTTCTGATCGAAGTCGTCACCGCCCAGGTGGTTGTTACCGTGACTGGCAAGTACCTCGACCACCCCTTCCTCCAGTCGCACCACTGAGACATCGAAGGTACCGCCGCCCAGGTCGTAGATCAGGATGGTCTTCCGGCCCTTGTTGTCACTCTCATAGGCCAGTGCCGCTGCGGTGGGTTCGTTGATGATACGCGCCACTTCTAGGCCCGCAATCTCCCCCGCATCGCGGGTAGCCTGACGCTGGGCATCAGAAAAATAGGCCGGCACCGTAATAACCGCTTTTGTAACCGGCTCACCTAGATGTTGTTCAGCCACCGCCTTAAGGCGCTTAAGGATGATGGCGGAGATCTCCTGAGGGCTAAATTCACGATCTCCAAGCCGCACAGGCAGGACGCTGCCCATCTGGCGTTTAACGGATCTTATGGTGCGTTCCGGGTGCAGAATAAACTGGTTATACGCACTCTCCCCCACCAAGAGGGTACCATCATCCGCCAACCCGACCACTGATGGCAGCAGGCGGGAACCATTTTGGATCTCCAACACCTCGACCTGCCCTTCCCGTACCAGGGCCACTTCTGAATTGGTGGTACCCAGATCGATACCGATAAGTTGTTCACTCATAAATCTTTTCTCTTATTAACCACGACTTCCGCCGTTCTCAACAGTTGATTCTGATACAGATAGCCTCGGCGTTCTTCCGCCAATACAATGCCATCCTCCTGTTCTGGATGCTTTTCAACACCAATTACCTGCATGTAGTGAGGATCCATAGGGTGCCCCACTGCCTCCACCGCCTTGACCCGGTATTGGCTCAGCAGGCTGTCCACACGACGTAGGGATATCTCCATACCCTGCCGCAAGTTATCCAGGTGCTGACCGGCGCGTCGCTCCAGAAGACCTGGCCGATAGCCCTCTGCTGCGGTAGCCCCGGCGTTGATGCGATCCCGCAGCTCAAGCAGCTCCAGTAGCAATGGGCGCTCGATCTTCTGCCGCATCTCCTCTTCATCCCGGTGGCGGCGGGCCAGCTCGTTGTTGAGCTGATCGTTGTTGTTGCGTAACAGATCCGTCAATCCTTTGAACTCTTCAATTGCCGCTTTGACCTGACGGGATTCTATCTTTACCTCGGCCTTTAACGCTGCCAACTCTGTAAACAGGGTATAAAGATCCACTTCTGCCGTCTGTGGGGCTGCTGCCCCCGCATCCAGGTAGCTGCTGAAGCGTTCAAGCAGCAGCTCTTTTTGTTGCTGATTCAGCTCCATTACTATATCGCCTTAAAACCATTTTTGATTACCCCTTGAAATAATTTAATACCCGGCCGGGGCGGGGCGGGATCCAACTGAGTCAGGGCCTGTATAAAGAGATCATCCGGTGCAGGCATTGCTATGTTGAACAAGCTGTTGCGCAACCTGGATCGCTGGCATTTTATCGCCTCATAGGCCTGTTGAATGGACTGGAATTGCGCCGCATCTCTGTCCGGTGGGCAGTGGCGAATTGCAGCCAGATAGGCTTGGCGTACCTGTTCATCCGTAGTAACTCGGGGTACATTGAGTATGAGATAGGGGTCTTGCATTAGAAAAGATCCTGTTGGTCCGGTTTTGAGGGTTTGGCTTTGCTTTTTTTCTTTACCGCCCGTTTGGGTTTTTTCGGCGCTGGGGCAAAGGGATCAAAATCACCCTCCTCAAATGGAAAATCATCATCATCCATCCCGCTGATCCCGCCAAAAAGCTGCGCTGTCAGTTCACTCAGCACCTCCTCTGCCGTCTGTTTTTTTGATCCCCGAGATCCGGAGGAGGGGTTGCCGCCCATGATCATCTCAATCATCGAAGCAATGTCCGGCATATCACCGTCAAAATCCGAATCGGGAAAATCAGCGACATCAAAATAATCCGCAGCGAAGAGGTCATTCTGATCCAGCAATTTGCGAATACGCTGTGCAACTACCATTTCACCCGCATCATGGGCACGATCCTCGGCGTCCATCAACTGATCAAATGTCCGGTCGGTCAGACCTTTGGGAAGCTCTATCTCTGCCGCGGCCTTGTGATAGACAAAAACGGGCATATTGCGCCACTGTTTAAGGGCTGATTTAGCATAACGGCAGCGCAAGTCATGCAGGCCGAAGCGGCCCCAGGTATCGCATATCACGTCCGCCTCAGTCGCATGAAAGGGGTTGTTTGCAGCCCTCCGCAGTGGTGCAGTCAGATGATTAAGGGCTGTAGCAGCCAGATTTTTTTCATTATGAAAGCGATCATTCAGCAACCGAATCAGTCGTAAGACATCCTCCATGGATGGCTTTCCAGCAGGTTTTGGCAAATTGATCCGCTTCATTGTTTGAGGCACAGGGTGCTTCATACGCACCAGCTCAATCAGCAGACAAAAACGTCCTGCCAGCCCACCACCAGAGCTTGCCTCGCCAGATTTAAGTCTGGTTTCAGCGCCGTTATGCTCACCCTGGTTCAGCAACAATACCCCCTGCACCAACGCCACTCGCGCACGGTCATCTTCGGTTCGCACCCAGCTAAAAGCTGTATCCAGTTCCTTTGCCGCCAGCTCCAGCTTGGTCTGCCCGATCTGTTTTCTGGCATGCGCAAGATGGGCATCAATAAGGGCGCTTCGCACCCTTTGATTGATCGGATCCTTATCCAGGATGCGGGCAGCAAGCCCAGCGGCCTTTTTATAGGCATTTCCAGCCAGGGCAGTCTCTACCGCCTCCTCCAGGACAGCAACATTCTCAGGAAAACAGGCCAAGGCCCGTTCCAGCCAATGACGCGCCTCCTTGAGTCGCCCCCCCTTGCGATACAACTGGATCAACCGTATATAGCTGGCTCGATCCTCGGGGTCGAATTCGAGGCTCTGCTCAATATGGGGAATTAGCATATACTCCGGTTCAGACAGGCGCACCTGATATTCCACCATATGGCGCAGAATCAGTGCCGCTGAAAGTGCTGCCTCCTTATTGTGTTGTTGCTTCAACCCTTCCAGTTTTGTCACCGCATCTGACCAGGCTACAACAATCTCCCTGGGATGCGCTCTCTGCTCCTCCATGTGCAAGGCATCGGCACAGGCCCGTTCAAAAGGTGTTAAGGCACCGCAACTCCGGGCAAAGAGTGATCGCCCTTTCGGGTAATAAATCAGGATCCGGCAACCGGCTTGCCGTACCAACTCTGCATCCAGCAGTTTACGGTGGCGTAGCAAAAACCGTAGCAGGGCCTCAGGGTTCGGCTCAGACCCCAGTTGAAGCAGCTCATGACAGAACGGCAATATCTTTGTGGGCCACCCCTTCAGGGCTGCAACAAAGGCCCGTGTTTCCCGATCCAATTCAGGCAGCCTGGAAAAAACATCCTGATCCGGTAGCAGGGTGGTTTTGGCTGCGCGGGCCAGTGCGATGAAGGGGGAGGTTTCGGGAACCCGGGCCAACATCTCGGTTGCAGATTCAATATCGCTCTCGGAACAGTGCAGAGCTTTCAGGATCTGGCGCAAATCCCGGAAAGGAGAGCGAAAGGGGATGGCGCTGAGAGCGGTATGCAGTCGTTCATCGTCCCTTTCGCAATAGGCTTCCAGTGCCGCCATGGCAGTTGGACAATCCCGTGTTAGGGGGTCATCGGCAGGCCACCCATCCAGGGCCTCAGCCGCACCCGCCACAGCCAAGGCCGCAAATTGCTCACGCACCTCCGGCAGAACTCCCTGCTGCTCCAGGTCGATCCGTGTCTCCTGCAACAGGGCCACTGCCTTGCCGGTCTGTCCAGCACCCAGCAACAGACGAAAAAAGAAGGGAGTTGACAGTGGGCATGAACATACTTCAGCACGGTTGCGCCAGATAGCAACCGCCTCTTTAAACATCCCCTTATTGGTCAAGTCCTGGGCACGGCCATGATATGCCTCAGCCAGCGAGGCAATCCACTCCTGGCGCCGTTCCAACTTCAGGAGTTCTTTATAATGGGTGACAGCTTCCCGGTAACAGCCTGTTTTCAGGCATTGGAAGGCCTTCTGCTGCCGAATTTCCTGAGATAAAATCCGCTGCTTCGGTTGGGGCTTGCGGGACTTGTTGCGTCTACGGGTCATTAGGAGAAAGGTTCCAATAAAAGGATTTTATATCGACGATTATCCTGGTATGCCGATACCGTTGCACACTCCCGCTCAAAACATGGGTTACACTCAAGGCCAAGAGAAAGCACACATGAACAACCATTTAATAGCAGTGTAAAGCAAGGATCAGAATAACCATAAACTGCAAGGAGCGGACGATCAAGAGCGGCAGCCACATGCAGCAGGCCGGAGTCGAAGGATAAGAATTTCAACCCATAAAATCAACCTATTTCACACCACCCCAGCAATTATCTGCGAGTTTTTTAACCCTAAAAAAACAGCTATAAGAACACGATTGCGAGAAAATTTGACTGTAATAGTGGGATTTATTCAGAAATTGCAGTGAACAACATGTCAAAACCGGCATAATTGTATATAGCAGGCACAGGTGGGTCTTGATGTATGCATCAATCGCCACACATCGCCCGTAGTTGTGAGCCAGATTGCTGACGTAATAACGGAACAAGCCGTTTGGCCGCATTGATCTCACAATCCTGCTTCTTGATTCCATCAGTGTTTTTAATTGGCTCGGCCATAATAGGAATGACCTATTTTATATCAGAGTGCATCAACGCCGCTTGAAGTGCAGTGTGGTAATACTTGGTTGGTTTGTCATCGTTATCTTTATGCTTGGTCAGGCAGCCATCACAGCGTATTGATTCTGAAATGTGATATTGAGTTGCGTCAAACGAGCAGACAGTAAATCCTGGAAAAAAATTGAACTGGCTGAGTTGATTGCCCCTTTGCAGCTGTTGGATAATGCGCTTGGAAATGGGTTGAACCCCCCGGCTCTCCTGGTTGCCCGGAACCTCCTTCATGACATTTGAGCTGGGGATGGTTTGTACGTTAAATAGAGTTCTGAGATTGTTTTGCTGGGATCTTTCCTCCATCTCTTTCTGAAACTGAAGCAGTGAGGGTTCCTGAAAATACATGCATGCCATGGCACTCATCGCTACATCATGAACTGAATGATCAATACTGCCCTGGCGTCTAAAATCTTTCCAGCTTCGGAAGTGACTTGAAATCATCTTGCGCAGAGCGGTAAATCCAAGGTGTTTTTTCGTCCTCATAGGATGCTCCTTCGGGATAAAATATCCCATGAAAAGCTACACCAATGGATGTGATTTGTTCAGCGTATATTTGGCTTTGCGAAAACTATTTTTTAAGCGATTTTAACTATTTGATATATATGAAGTATTTCCGTGGCGGATAATTGCTGCTCAATCACACACGCAAGGCACTGGCGGCGCTGGATCATCTGGTGGTGCAGGATCTCTTCGTCACCGAGACCGCTTGGTTTGCCGATGTGGTGCTGCCGGCCTCCGCCTTCCCGGAGAAGAGCGGCACCTTCACCAACACCGACCGCCGGGTACAGCTCGGGCGGCAGGCCCTCGATCCCCCGGGAGAGGCGCGTCAGGATCTCTGGATCATTCAGCAGTTGGCCAACCGCCTGGGGCTCCCCTGGGACTATGCCGACAGCTCCGAAGTGTATGAAGAGATGCGTCTGGGAATGCCCAGCATCAGCGGCATTAGTTGGCAGCGCCTGCTGCGCGAAGGGGCGGTCACCCACCCCTGCCGCAGTGAGGATGAGCCGGGAGAGGAGGTGATCTTCACCAAGAACTTTCCCACCCCCTCCGGCCGCGGCCGCTTTGTCCCGGTATCACTAATGGATGCAGATGAACTGCCGGATGAGGAGTACCCCTTCGTACTGATCACCGGCCGCCAACTGGAGCACTGGCATACCGGTGCCATGACCCGGCGTTCACAAGTGCTTGATGCGATTGAGCCTGAAGCGGTGATTACCCTTCATCCGGATGACCTGGCTGAGCTGGGTGCTGCCGAAGGTGACCGGATTACCGTCAACTCCCGGCGTGGTGAGATCAGCGCTGCAGTGAGATGCGATCCCGGCCTGCGTCGTGGTGAGCTGTTTGTCCCCTTTTGCTACCAGGAGGCGGCGGCCAATCTACTGACCAATGACGCCCTGGATCCCTTTGGCAAGATTCCCGAGTTCAAATACTGCGCGGTGCGGGTGACGGCAAAATAGCGGGTAGCCTGGGTTGAGCTTGCGAGGCTCGGAGTTTCGGATCAACAATATCACCTGTTGACCCCGACTAAGGTGCTGTTGATCTCTGTACTGCAGCAACTATTGTGGTGGGTGTCCGTAACTTCTCAATAAGTCCGTGCCATGGGGTGCAGTAACGCCTTTTCAGGACACGCGGTGAATACATCCATGTACGCTCACAGCAGCATCCCTGCTGCTGTACGTCCTGAAAAGGCGTCACTGCACCCCACCTGAAGGTTATCCATCTGCACTGGATTATTGAGAAGTTACGGGTGTCCTCGTTAATCAGCCTGGTTTACGGTGTGGATCACGAAAAATTATTGATTCGTGGTTGAAAGGGTTAATTTGCCTGTTGACACGAATCGGCTAAATGGTGACCCTGTACTTTCATGAGCGGAATGAGGTAACGGCGATGCATACAGCCAAACAGGAAGCCTTAAAGGCTATTCAGCGGCTACCAGATAACGTGGATACCGAAGAGATGATCTACCGGCTCTATGTGCTGGAGAATATCCGTCGGGGCCAACAGGACGCCGCCGAGGGTAAAACAGAATCCGCTGAAAAGGTGCTCAAGGATATTCAGTCATGGTGAAGTGGACGAGGCATGCCAAACGGCAGCTTCGCCACATCCATGATTACATCGCTCAGGACTCGCCAATGTATGCCAGACGGGTCAGTGAGGTGCCAATGCTATTAACTTAAGTGGAAAATCCCCCATAAACATCAGACTCGTCATTCCTGCGTAGGCGGGAATCCAGGGGACAGCGCTCCGTAGCGCTGGATACCCGCCTGCGCGGGTATGACGGGAAAGAGGGGAGCTCGACCTCTGGATCCCAACCTATGCCGGGATGACCGTGATATTAAGCTTAAGTTAATGGCATTGAGTGAGGTGCTGGTTAAAAAAACCATTGGCCTGGATCAACTGCCCCGCAAGGGCCGCATGGTGCCGGAACTGTGTGAAGATGCCGTGCGTGAACTGGGGCTGTACTCCTACCGGATTCTGTATGAGATTAAATCCAATGACCTCATTGAGGTGCTGGCCGTGATCCACAAACGGCAGCATGTGGAAGTTGAGGACATTCCAAGAGATCAACAGAACAACCATGACACCCACCAAACAACCAGCTAAACAACAAAACAACCAGGACACCCACCGGTACTTGAGAAATAGACTGTTTGTTGAAAATGAATAGAGCAATATCACATAACAAGCAAAATCCAGCTGACCCACTAAAGTGGTGGTTGATAAATATTGTGGCTTCGTTAAAGCTTTCAATTTTACGTGGCCCCAACACGCGGTCAACTGATTTTTGGTGTTAGGCTAGAAAGTAATCCAGAGAACATCGTGATTTTGAAATGTCAAAGATCTATATAGAAACGTCAATTGTCTCGTATCTGACGGCAAGGCCGTCAAACAACCTCATTGCTGCTGCATGGCAGAAAGAAACGATTGATTGGTGGGAGACGCAAAAGGATCGATTTGATCTGTACATTTCAGAGGTTGTAATCGAAGAAGCAAGTCGAGGAGACGAATCAGCAGCCTCAAGGCGGCTTGTGGCTCTTGAAAATATTGAAGTCCTTCAGTTAAACGTGGCATCAATTGAATTGTCAAAAGCACTGATAGATGAGGGTGGCATCCCAAAGAAAGCGCTAGACGATGCGTTGCATGTAGCAATAGCCGCTGTAGAAGTTATCGATTTTCTTCTCACATGGAATTGCAGGCACATAGACAATGCGGAAATGAAGCCTATAATTCGTAAAATCATAGAAACGCACGGCTACCAGTGCCCTGAAATAGCAACACCAATTGAACTAATGGGAGTACAAGAAGATGACTGATGAAGTACTCAAAGAGCTTTGGAATACAAAAGACAATATTGCCAAGGAACACGGCTACAGCATTGAAGGTTTGGCTGATTATTATTTAAAGAAACAAGCTGTCAGGCATGGACGATTCCACCAGAAAGAAAAGACCAAGAAAGCCGAACAAGGCGCTCGACTCGGACGTTCGTAAACTCGCGCCGGTTAGCGCAAACCTTAAACGCTGGATAAGCGACCCACGGATGATAAAGCTCATCTCTACTATGTGCTGGAAGAGTCATGAGTCCAACGGTATTTAAAGAACGCGGATACAGATTTTTCTTTTTTTCAAGAGAAGAAGAGCGAATGCACGTTCACGTATTATCTGGAGATGGAGAAGCGAAACTCTGGTTAGAACCGGAAATTGAACTCGCTAAGAACTATCATTACTCATGAAAGCAATTGAAAGAAATCGAATCACTTATCGAGGTTCATTACAATGAGCTCACTAGCGCATGGGAACAACACTTTAACAGTTGAGATAACCAATATTTCTACTCATGGAGTATGGCTATTGGCTCATAGCAAAGAGCTATTCATGTCATATGATGATTTTCCATGGTTTAAAGATCAGACAGTTAAATCAATCATCAATGTAGAAGAGCAATCCCCTGGTCATTTCTATTGGCCTGCCATTGATGTTGATTTAACAGAGGAAATGATAGAGCACCCAGACCGCTTCCCCCTCAAAGCAAAGAGCACATAACGCGTTCATACCCAAGGTATGACTGGGTGGGGCATTGATTAAGATGGATGCGCCCAAGTGAAACACGAAGTCTGAGTATGGTGCTATTGTGATGGGTGTCCTCGTCAATCTTTTATTTCAGCGAATTTATTCCGGAAAGAAAGCAGTTCCAGCCAATTGAGGCGCAGTAAATTCATTCTCGGCTCACGTTTGATAAACCTCATCATGGGTTCCAACATTCACCGGAATAATTTCATCAGCTGCAATCAGGAATTCCAAGGTGATGCGATAACTGATATTGATCGATATTGAATGTAGGCCTGTTAAGCGCCCTTCGAGTGCATGTAGCCTTAGTGCAGAGTGATGGGGGTTCGCTTCCAGCAGTAGCAGGGTCTTCAAGTACTGTTTTTTTAGCTCGGGGTGCTTTTTGAGAAACTTTGCAGCACGCCTGTTGTAGCTTGCAGTAAAAGCGAGTCGATAGCTCATCCCTTGGACATTCTTTTTACATGTGCTTCTGCTGACTCACGAATTACCTCACCATTGGTCAGATCCTGCCGCGCTTCCAGCAATGCGGCTTCCAGCTCCATCTCGCGCAGATAGTGGTAATGCTCCAAGCGCATGACCACATACCGTTCTTTGCCTCGCACGGTAATTATGGCTTCGGGCTCAGTCAATAGCCCCTCTTCTAGCGCCAATACACCGCGGGTTTTTAATTCATTTGCCGCAATCGTACTCATAGCAGTCTCCTTAATAGTATTTATAACAGTACTATTGAAGATGCTGTTTTACCAGTTTTATTAGATCCTTAAAACCACGCCCTTAGGGCGTGGAATTGATTCGATGGCTATGCCAGTCGGAAATTTCAACTTTACTCATGCAGTCTATTGTAGTTTTGGTACTGCTTAGCAACACATTGTGTGGGTCATAGTTATTGAGTTAATAGACGCTGTAGCCTGGGCTGAGCGAAGCGAAACCCGGGTAGTTATTGCGCTATCCCCCCGGGTTTCGCTTCGCTCAGCCCAGGCTACGAAGAGGCCTTGATTGAAATTAGGTGGGTTTCTTTATACGCCTTTATAGGGTGCAATCAAAACCATGCTCTTAGAGCATGGATTTTTATTCAGCCCCAGAACAAAAGGAGCAATAGCCGATTACTGCCTCCCCTAGCTCTTTGGCTTTGTGTTTTTCGGATCGTACAGACCTATGCAGCCAACCGCTTCCACCCTGATTGGGAACGGCTCGTCGAAATACTCCATCACCAGCTCTTTGCCCTTTACGGCGTAATCTCGCGGTAGGTAACCGAGGGCGATGTTCTTGCCCACTGAGGGCCCATAGGCGATGCTGGAAATATAGGAGCGCCTACCCAGCTCGTCGATGATCACCTCGTTGGTTTCAGGGTCGAGGATCGGCCACTGGCCCACGGGATAGCGCGCTACGC
>JBEVXT010000089.1:0-2141 GCA_040505955.1 Sedimenticola sp.
GTGCTGTGAAAGTGTGACCGTCTGTGCAGCTCATTGTTGCCCATGGCCAGTTGGGGAGCTTCTCTTTTAGGCTCATATCCGCCCCATTGGCATGAAGACAGAGCTCCTCCTCGTCGTTGCCGAAACTGTACCGGTCATTGCTGCCACCACGCACAGCATACTCCCACTCTGACTCCGTTGGTAGCCGATAGCTTTTACCTGTTTTGGTGCTGAGCCAGTCGATATAGGCCAGGGCATCGTTGTGACTTACACAGATAACAGGATGGTCATTGCCCTGATCAAAACCGGCGTAGCGCCAGCTCATTCCCCGTACCCAGCCATAATTGGTGCCTCCTCGGTAGGCAAAACATCCCTTCTTATCGCCGCTGTTTTTCTCGGCATCGGTTTGGTAGCCGGTCTCCTCGATAAATATCGCAAACTGGCCTCTGGTCACTTCATTTTTGGAGAGTTCAAATGAGGGCAGGGTCACTCTGTGCACAGGTTTCTCATCGTTGTCGCCGCTGTTGGAACCCACACGGGAGCTGCCGGCGGGAATCTTCACCATCTCAGGTTCATACTCTTTTCCGGTTTCTGTCTTGGGCTGTTTTTTGGCCTCCGCAGCGGTCACGGTTGGCAGCAGGCTGTTAACGAGGGTGAGAGAGATCCAGCAAAAGAGGTTGAGAAAAGCGCTATAGGGGATCTTTTTTTGTTGAGGCATTAGGGTCTCCGGAACCTTTTCTTGTAGCAGTTATTACTGTAATCCTGCCATTGATGCATGCTGGATAGTTCTACCGGTACTATGATCACTGTTTTAATTGGCTATGTACAAAACGACTGTTGCACGTACTCATTCTGTTGTAGGTGCGACTTCAGTCGCACTGCTCCGGAGTCCGGCAAGCGCACCCGGCTACGGCACTTCGTCCGATCTCGCAGTCCGAATGAATTCGAACCTACAGCATTCTCCGGATTCTTCACAGTTTTCGCCCTGTGGAAAAGGAACATAGTTACAGAGTCATACTGTGTTTATGGCGTGGTAACTATTCACTTTAGCTAAATTGTTACAGGCTGTGATGATACGCTCCCTGCGGGGGGCGCATATAGTTGCAGTATACTGCGGGAGCGATGTAATAGGTGCGTCAAAGGCTGCAAACGTGATGCTAAGAGCAAGAAAAAGGCCGGGTGGTTGTTAAACCATCCGGCCTTTAGATTTTTTGTGTTGAATCGGCACAGTTACGATCAGCTGCACCTGTTGGAGAGCTTACGCCGCTTGATGGCAATGAACCCCATAAGTGCTGAGCCAAAAAGCCAAGCGGAGGCAGGGAGGGGGACTGCACTAGGTGGAGTGAAGGCAGAACTAGTCTTACTTACACTCCACTCCTCGAAATTAGGATGATTTTGTTCTCCGATACCACCGTAAGTTAATTCGCCAGCTTTCATATACAGGCTTATATAGTCATAGCTGGCAAAGATGCTGCTTTCTACTAGCAAAACGAAATCCGGTTTCCCCGATCCTCCTTGGAGTGCGTAGTCGATAAGGATGTCGGTGGGCTCATCTGCATCCATGTCCCATGTGGCAGATTCTCCACCAAGTGTTTCAGCTCCACTGTTATAACCTGTTATTGCCGCATTATTGGTGCCATAGAGTTTAATATCATTTATAGCTAGGTATTTCGTAGATGCACTTGCTGATTCATTGATATCCAGAATGAATTCTAGATAGTTGACGCCATTGATTGTTACGTTGGGAACATAAATAGTATTAGCATCTGTCTTGCTTTGATCTGTCGTGAGGGCAATGCTAATATTTTCATCCAGAGTGGGCGTTGCTTGTGAATTGTACCCTGATTCCACATCGCTGTTTTGGCCTACACTCTTAATCTGGAGAAAAGGATCAAAGACACCCGTACCGGCGGAAGAGAGCTGGGCTGTAGTTACAGTATAGCCGATGGCATGGCCATCGGTGTTGGACAAATCTTCCTCGAGGCCTGAACTGAGGAATTCTAGCATGGCCGCATGGACGGTGTTGCTGAACAGGCAGATAAAAAAAAGTGCGGTGAGCCTTGCTAAAGATTTCAGACATATCGAGGGGGCTAAATCGACCAACAAAAATAAACTGCAAAGTTCAATCTGAAAACCACCTATCAGTAATACTTAAATAAAGT
>JBEVXT010000090.1:0-3580 GCA_040505955.1 Sedimenticola sp.
CATCAACATTTGAGCAGAAGTCGCACATGGTACTACACGAATGTACACTGTCAACATTTTGACTGAATGACAACAACTTATTCCGTATTTATAGATCGATATCTAGCGCACAGGCACCGAATGTGATTATTGAAGCTACGCGGATTGATACAATTTGTGAACAGTCATCTGGTGTTTATACTTCAATAATCACACCAAAAATGACAAACAATTATTAAATGTAACTCTCGTCATGAGAACGGGGCTTTAATAAAACAAAACAAGTCTCGGTGTGTAAATTATAACGATTTTGTTTCATAACTTTTAAATGAAAGACAAACTCGTTGTTTGACATCCTCAATGATTATTTTGCAAACTGGTATCCAACATGCTGTAGCAATGTCTCATATTATTATTATTACCCATTGATATGGAACAGGTACATTATTGAAAATATACAAATCTGAAAACAAACATCAGAACATTACCATCGCATTGCAGGCAGAATCACCGCGGCATACGTCGGAACAACCCGTACCTAGCGTGTCACTGGTTCGAGTGACTACACCGCCCCCAGTGCCGCTGCATGGTGCGAGCGCGGTATCGCAGGGGTCCAGTACATCAGTAAGTATCTGGTATTAGAGAGGTTGCGATTTAAGACATCTACGTATACTTGCACGTGTGGCCAAGGAAGTCATTCACTCCGTATGGCCCTTATACCAGTGATAAGGCGTAACTGATGATGAAAGTGATGAAAGGGACACAATAAGTGTATGTATTATATGCCCACACGTAGACGTACACGTACACGTAGTAAAATCGCAACCTATTTAATGTATATCGTAATCCGTGGTGTACTCGAGTAAGGTTCATTGTCATCCATAGTTAGTACAGTAATATCGGCTATAGATTTTATTCGTCAACCGATTTGAAATACGACATCCCCCACCCCTGAGAGTTTTCTAAATACGATAAAAGAGACGAGTGCTAATTGTATCCCCCGGACCACCGGGGAATACTATGGATTTGACGTCGTCATGCCGCCGCGTCCGCCGCCGCGTCCGCGTCGCGTCCACGTCCGCAGACACTCGTGTTCGGGCCATAAGTCCAAAACTGTATGGAATATTTTAACGAAACTTCACACATGCGTAGCTAACGACCCAAAGGTGTGTCGCGCACAAGAAGGACAACTCGCACATCGCATATTTCCGAGTTGTGGCTATTTGTTCGTTTTCGGGCAGGGGGATACAATGCGGTCGTGGACGACTGGCGTTCTAGTTTACTTCCCCCACCAACTCCCACTAAAATGTAATTTTATGCAAAACATGTTTGTCTTTCCATTTTTGTCACTGTCGGCGTTTTAGTATATAATAAATAGAACTTACATAGTTTTGCAACGATACTCAGACAGATGTACATGCACACATAGTGGCGCGAATCAACTATGGATTACAATTACACTGATACAACTATCCCAATTTGTACGCGTATGACAGGATAATAAGTTGTGTTCATTTTTGTGCAGGTGAACAACGATGCAAGTATGCAGGAGGACGTTAGTCCGTATTACAAAGAGATATACAGACGGCGGTTCTCAGACAGGGACTCGTTGGTGAGTCCGAATGTTTTCGCGATTGTACTGACGAGCACCGGATACACTTAACACCATTCATAATTGGTCACCCTACATATGTGGACGTTAGGTGCAAATTAAAAGGTCAAAGTATATAAAGTTGATTACGTAGTTACTAGTAACCATTTTCTAATAACTTGTCGAAAAAATAAAGTTACTTTCGTTTATTCCAACTATTTTATTCGTTGAGTAAGAGAGGGTCACCCTCATAGCAAAAAAAGTCACAAAATTTACATTCCTCATGGAATTAACACAAGTGTGTAGATAGGGTTGTGCCGAATTGTTCCGTTGGACGAGCAGGGCGCATCCTAGACTAGCCTGCAATGTCTATAAAACATAGTTTAATTGCATTTTTTATCAATCTGACTTTCATTTTTTATTATTTTCTTTGTTATATATCTCACGTAGTAGGAGCCATGGAACCATGTATAGGCGCATCCAAGCTCAGACCGATAAGCAGGCCGCTCTGTGCACTCTCGAAAATTGTTGAGAAATGTAGTTAAAATGTTGTGACTTATGGTTATGTGGGTACATGTATACTCGTCGAATAAGAAAGTTGGAATAAAAGAAATTAACTCTTTACTACATCATCCACTTAATATAATTTGGCATTTCAATTTTCCCCTAATTCCCAGGTATGTAGCTGACTAATTATAAATGGCTTTAAGTGTAGTGCTAAGTTTATAATCGGGTAGACAACTGAAGTAAACGGTACTTCATAAAAAGAAAAAAAAAAGAAACGTAACGCCTTCGATTTCGTGATGACGAATGTAAACGCTCTGTTTATGAAAACGCTATTGGACAAGGGAACCCTTTCAACCCTACAGACCTCTACAGCAATGTTTGCAAACAGTGGATATCCATATGAGCCGGCTCGTAACGAGCCGTCTCATCAGGAGCTGCACTGTTTGCAAGTAATGTTCTCATTAAAAACAAACACACACCCATTTGTATAAATATATTGGTCCGAAACTCATTTTCTGAGGAATTGATTGGTCTGAAATTTAATTGGACCAGTCCATGTCAGTTACTTAGGGATGAAAGGATTAAATTCAAACCACCACCCTAGCTCCGGTCATATCTAACAATACAATGTAACTGCTATTCCAGAGCTCAGACATCGACACCACGAGCGGACCTCCCCTGAAACGCCGGATGGTGGATCCATCCTCACTGTACAAACGCATGTACCCGTTGGAGCAGTTTTCCACAGCAACAGACAACGAATACTATCCGATGGTCGGCGACGAGGTGTTTTACCGACTAAACCCTGCCCTCAGCAAGGGCACGGCTGTGTTCACCACGGGGCTGTGGAAGCGTGGTGTGTGCAGTGGCCACCAGTTTGCTTGTAGTGTGGGTCATGTGTATACAGTGACAGATATAAACACAGGCACTGATTTTGAGCTGAATAGACACCAGATTAAGTCTGTTTAAGCCAGTGTTTATATCTGTCGCTGTAACGTGATGAGGAGCAGATGTATTGTAAATGTTTAATGAATGTGGTATATTTTATTGCGTGCATGCATAATGTAGACCCAGATCAGCCTGCGCATCCATGCCAATTCTAACAGTACAGATATGCATGAGGCTGCATGAGAGTGATAACAGACCAGAAGCTTGGGTGGTCATAAGTACAATGTACCTGTAATGAGTTGTATACATGCATGTTGGCTCGTCATCATTATTGAACATGTGCATTGATATATTGAGGAACGTAACCGATCGATTGTTGGGAGACAACACCGTCGTAATGGTAGTTTTTTTTTTAATCTTGCAACCGACGAAACTGTAGTTGACTAGTCATGTCTTTTTCTCGCATTAGGCAGGTTGCGATTAAATACGTGAACGTATACGTGTAACTGTACCTAAATAATGCTTAGCATACTTATGTACCGTTTACCAATACTTGATGATACGCCTGTGGAAGGGAATAACTAGTGATTGCATTCATTGGCTAGACGTACACGT
>JBEVXT010000091.1:0-3020 GCA_040505955.1 Sedimenticola sp.
GCTCCTACGGGGCGGTATTTATTGAACTGCGGTGGCAGTTGCAAGGTATTTGCGAGAATACCCACAGGAAAACATGACGCTATTGGAATATCGTGTAGGAGCGAACTTGTTCGCGAAGAGTCTCCTACGAAGCTAATCGCGAACAAGTTCGCTCCTACGGGGCGGTATTTATTGAACTACGGTGGCAGCTGTAAGGTATTTGCTGGAAACCCACAGGAAAACATGGCGCTATTGGAATATCGCGTAGGAGCGAACTTGTTCGCGAAGAGTCTCCTACGTGTTTGAAAACGGCGGGGCCACCCAGTTCTCTTTGTTTTTACCCTCGGTCTTGCACAATTAACCTATATGTATCTGAAACTATCTGTTTACTGTGTTGGTGATTGAAGTTGCTATAGTGGTGGGTGTCCTAGTTTTTCGTATTAGGGACGGTGAATCCCTCACTCTCAAGGGTATGGATATAGTCATGGGCGCGGCAGCTGATGATGGCCCGGTTCCCTTTTTCAACTGGAAAGTGGTGCTTTAGAAAGCGGCCCCAGGCCGCCACCAAACCGGCGTACTCCTCACCGCTCTCCCGCATCTCATTGAGACCGTCGAGCAGCAGCAGACGGCCCTCGGTGAGGAGGGACTGTAGCGATTCCATGCCCCTTGTGATTGCTTGCCACTGTGACTCCAACCAGGTAAGGGGATCCTTCTCATCTGCCGAATAGTCATTGAGGGGCAGGTAGATGGGAACCAGAGGTCTCTCTTCCAGGCAATCCCTGGATACTTGGGACTGTATGCGCTCCAGATGGTTGAGGAGGATGGTCTTGCCTGCGCCGGGCGCTCCCAGCAGAGTGAATACGCTGTATGCGCTCTGTTCATCCAGCAACTCACCGAGGCCGTGGTAGGTGTGGGTTTCGTCCTGGTGGCCTAGGGGGTCAGGTCGGCGGATGATCAGTTGCAGTGGCGTGAACTGGGTGTCGACAAGCCAATCAACCTGGGACCAGCGGCCTGCACGCTCATTCAGGTACCTCTGCTCAATGGTAAGGGGCTGGGTGGGTGGCTCTGCGGGTTGCAGTTGATTCCGTTGCCTGCTCCAGGGGTGGTAGTCGTAGCGGTGTGCGCTGGCAAACGCTGCAAGGTTACTCTCGGCGTCCACCCCCAGCAGCCAGAAGATGCCGTGTGGAAGCGGGGCGGCGGGGAGCAGTCTCTGCAGTTGCTCGCCAACACTCTCACTGCTGGATCTGAGCAGTATGCGGTCGGCGCCCTCCAGAAAGATGAGGATACGGCGCTCCTCTCTCTCAAGTATTCGGGCCAGATCCGACATGGTGGAGTGGAGCCGCTGTGTCGCTGTGGTATTTTTGGGAAGTTTCGCCAGAGCCAGACCTTCATGGCTGCGCAGGCGTGCATTAAGGCTGTTGAGTAGCAACTCCGGGTCGGCATGGGACTGGCTGCCCCCACCACAGAAGTGGTATGCAGCCAGGGGAAGGTCGGACCCTTTCTCCGGATTGTCCCTGCGTAGTTGGGCGAAGAGTTTACGGTTCTGCTCCGGCCTGCCGCTAACGGCAATATAGGCGCTGCTGCGATCCATGCGGGTCAACAGACCGAAGAGGCGGTCAAGCTTGCCGACGAGTTCCATATTGTTGGGCTCGTTCTTCCAGAAGGTGGTGCAGTCGATAATGTCACTCAGGTGGGGTGTTCGGCTCTTCTGGTCAACACGCAAGGCCTCTATCACCTCTTCCAGGGTATGCTCCTTGAAGACGCAGAATGGCTGGTGTGGGTCGTCCCTTGCGACGTTCATCGTGCCGAGGGTGGCGCTCCTACAAAAGAGCTCCTGCCTGCCCTATCCTATTCTTGGGCAGGCTCTTAGGCAGTGGCCCACTAAACCATGTTAATTGAAAATTCTACCATCTGGTCATGTGGTTAATTCTGTAACGTATAGGTAATTGATCATGATTGTCGCAGCTTAATAATCGTTTTATTTACGTTACTGCACAAAAGGATCGTTACAATACTTTCCGCATGGCCCGCAGTGGAGTGGTATAGAAAGTCAACTTGTGGTTGAATATCAGCCTCCTGCGTATATACTCTGTATATACAGTAGGGCATGTAACTAAGGGAGTTCTATGAGAATAGAGATTTCGTCCAGGATACGGAAGAAGCTGACTGAAAAACACGGGGTTAGCGAGGATGAGATTGTCCAGTGTTTTTCTAACAGTAGTAATATTTACCTTGAAGATAAGCGGGCTTGGCACAAAACCAACCCCCCGACTAAATGGTTTATCGCCGGAACTGACTCCGGCAGGAATCTAAAGGTCGTCTTTATGCTCGATCAGGATGGAAGCATCCATATTAAAAGCGCGTTCGAGCCAAATGCTGCCGAACTGCGAATATATGCTAAATACGCTTGAACAATAACAACAACTGATAGCGCGGATAGCTTAGAGGGTTAGAGCCTCAAGAAAGAGGAGACTAGTATGAGTAAGCAGAACAAAATCGATGACACTCCCGAAAACTGGGATGACAGAACCCTAGGCGCAGATGAAGAGTTTGTAAGGGTTGCGGAAGAGATCGACGCCAGCAGCATCGACGAGGCAGTGGGGC
Source organism: Sedimenticola sp. (assembly GCA_040505955.1). GTDB lineage: Bacteria > Pseudomonadota > Gammaproteobacteria > Chromatiales > Chromatiaceae > Vondammii. The sequence goes on from JBEVXT010000091.1 coordinate 2,584, forward strand.
TGCAGATGATCTCTATTCGTCTACAGAAAACTCTTCTGGAAGACCTGAAAGTGATCGCAAAAATAAACGGCATTGGATATCAGCCGCTGATTAAGCAGATTCTCAAGAGGTTCACGGATGCAGAGAAAAAGATAATCATACGGGACTATTATGCCTGCCAGGAGAGAGAAGACGAGGATAAAAAAGAGGACTGCGATCCGTCGCAGAAAATAGCAATGTGAGTTTTGTAAAAGCCCCGCTTTGGCGGGGTTTTGTTTGTGTCTACGCCTTTTTACAATCCGGGCACGGAATGGGCACATTATGGGCACAAAAAAACGGCTATTCGCCGGTTCTTTTGTGACTCATTGATAAATATGGCGCGCCCGACAGGATTCGAACCTGTGACCCCCGCCTTCGGAGGGCGGTACTCTATCCAGCTGAGCTACGGGCGCATAAAA
>JBEVXT010000092.1:0-11552 GCA_040505955.1 Sedimenticola sp.
GATTACTGGAGCGGTTTCAAATACATCGTGATACGAACAGTGCCACTGATGTTTCTTGCCGGTCTGCTCGGTTCCATCATGTCTCATCTCTGGGATCCCAGCTCACTGATTGGCACCGACCCCTCACTGCTGGCGCTGATTGGCGTCGCCATGTTCGGTACTTTTCTGCCGCTCCCCATCGCCGTCGATGTCATGGTGACCCAGTCACTGTTTGCCGCCAATGTACCGATGGTGGTGGTGATGACGCTGCTCTTCACTTTAGGCTCCTTCAGCATCTACTCATTCTTCATTGTCTGGCGTACATTTTCAGCTGGCATGGCCTTCAAGCTGTTTTTCATCATCAGCTTCCTCGGGCTCGCCTCAGGGCTGACCGCCCAGGCCTACTATGACTTCAAAACCTCCGCCTGGGAGGCAACTTACCAGAAGCTGGTGCTGGATGGAGAGAGCCCAGACTACAAGGTGACGCAGGTAGCAGACGCCGCGTTGACGGCAACCATTGGTAAACTTCAACAGACCCGGGAGCAACCCTTCAGTGAGATACATCGGCAGGCGGGCATTGCTGTCAGCGAGGCACCACTGGAGCCCAAAAGCGAGAGAGGTCTGCGCCCTTTCAGCCAACTGTCCGCAGAGAAGATTGGTATCACCAGCCACAGCCGGGTGGGCGCCCGCAACTTTATTGAACCTTTTATTCTCGGACGTGGGATCGCATCGGGCGACTTCAACCGGGATGGCTGGATCGATGTTGCCGTGGCGTCAACAGATGGTTTTGAGCTGTTTCAGAATATCAACGGCGAACGTTTCTCCCAAGTTGAGCTTGATATTCCAGTACTGAAAGGGAAAGAGGGATTTGTCGTCGCCATGGTCGATATGAATAACGACGGCCTGCTGGACTTCTATGTCACCACCTTCGCTGAGGGGAACTACCTGGTACTCAATCCTGCAGGTGATACCCCGGATAACAATGTTATCCCGATCAAGAGCCGCAAGACCCAGGCGACACTCTCCCTCTCCATGGGGGATACCAATCAGGACGGCTGGCTGGATGTACTGCACGGCAACTGGAACGGTGGAGAGCTGATAGCGCAACCGGGTGACTACGGCATCAACGAACTGTTTCTTAATAGAAACCTGCAGTTTACCAAGGTCAAACTGCCACGGGTTGCCAACGAGCTGCCGGGGAACTCTCTCTCCGCTCTGATCTCCGACATCAACGGCGACAGCCGCCCGGATATGATGGTCGGCAACGATTTCGAAGTGGCTGACCAGTTCTATATCAATCAGGGAGAGAACCGTTTTGAGGAGATGGAGCCGGGCAACACGCTGATTCCCGAGTCGCCGCTGCTGAACATGAGTATCGACACAGGTGACTACAATAACGATCTGGTCACCGATATCTACATGACCGGCGGCGCCTGGATCGCCACGCCTGAGGATCAACGGGCGGTGGCATTCAAGGAGATCAGCTACTGCGACCGCTATGATAATGAGGATGAGAAACGCTACTGCGTAGAGACCTGGATGCTGAGCCGGATAACACTGATGCCGGAGCTGAAAGAGTGCAGTGAGATGGAGGAGATGTTCGGCATGGAGGTGGTGAAAGACTGCATGGTGGCCGACCGCATCCATCAAATTAAAACTGACCGCAGTGTCTGCGACAAGATCCCCCCCACCTACAGGATCTATCGCACCGCCTGTGATCACATGACGACGGCGCCTAAAATAAAAATGCTGGAGTATAGCAACTATATTCCCCAGGCTTTCACCAAGAACATCCTGCTCACCGGAGCAGCGGGCGCCGAATTCAAGGAGGAGTCCGAGTCCAGGCATGTCAATTACGGTGGTTGGAGCTGGGCGGGTAAATTCGGCGATGTGGATAACGATGAGTGGCAGGACATCTATGTGGTCAACGGCTCTGCGTACGCCGCCATGGTGGGCCCTACCACTCACACCAGCAATATCTTTCTGCACAACCGCTACGGCTCCCTGTTCAAGAGTGAGCAGGAGCAGTTCGGGCTTGATGACCTGGATCACAGCTCCGCCTTTATCTATATCGATTACGATAATGACGGTGACCTGGATATCATCAGCAACACCATCTACGGTGCACCAAAGCTCTTCCAGAACAATCATCAGGAGAATAACAGCATAGGATTTGAGCTGATCGACCGTCAGGGCAACCGCAACTGCGTCGGCTGTAAGGTGGTAATTCACTACAGCGATCAGGGCGAGTATCACCAGATGCGTGAGATCAAGGCGGGCGGTGCATTTATCTCCTTTGACGCACCCACCGCCCACTTCGGCCTGGGCCGATACGAAGAGATATCAAAAATTGAAGTGGTCTGGTCCACCGGAGAGAAGAGCAATATTGAACAGCGCTTTCCGGCCAACAGGAAGTACCGCATTGAGCGGCTGTGAGAAGCATCGGTTCACCCTGTCAGCTTCCTGGGGAAACCGGACACCTCGCTCTCATCTACTCCCACGGATTAAACAGTTCCACTGAACTTTGCTGCATATCGGAGATGTTTCGCGTTACTACAATGCAGTTATTGACTAAACCTGTAACTGCTATTAAGCCATCAATGGTGGGGAGTGGCTTACCTATTGTTTCGGATTTTCCCTGCACCACTCCCCATCTTGATGCCACGTTCATCTCTATTAAAAGCACTCTACCTTCAAATCGCTGCTTTAGATCCCCTTCAACCCAAAGTCTCAGCCTCTGTTTTCTATCTTTATCAGCTGATTTTTCTATGCCTTTTTCAATTTCTCCAAACGTGAGCACACTGAGATATAGGTTTTCTTCTTGCTGTTTTTGTAGCCACGCTATTACTTTTTTATTTGGCTTCGGTTTTATGACTTCAGAGATAACACAGGTATCCAAAAGGTATTTCATAGATCAGTCTCTCTTGGCACATCCTTATATCTTGTTATTTCAAGCTCCATTTCTGCCAAGGGAGAGTTTCTTAGAAATGTCACTAAGTCCGTTTGAGGCTTGGTGATTTTAACATATTCCTCAAATGACAGGACTACTACTGCCTTATCTCCATGTTTTGTAACGATTTGTGGCGATTTATGCATGGCATTTTCAACCAGTTGGCTAAATTTGCTCTTTGCTTCCTGTAATTGCCATGTATTGTCTTTCATAATCACACCCAGCTTACTGACTAGTATGACTAGACTCTAGGTTATGTTTTTGATTTTGTCAAACTTCCACCGTATCTCGAATGCTTCACAAGTCCGTCTCACATGATCACGCACCCGTTCAGCCAACTCTCCTGTCAGTACCGTGTATCGGTACTTCATTACTCATGCAAAGTTGATCACAAGGGTCAGTCACGAGGGTCAGCGAGGGTCAGGACACCCATCAATTGGCTCATCTAAGATGATGAGGGATCCTCTCTTTCTGGCTGTTTTAGTGATGGGTGTCCTCGTTAGCGCTTCCTCGTTAGCGCTCGTTAGCGTATTAATGGGTGTCCTCGTTAGCGTGTTGTGGCTGCCGTGCCGATATTGGCGAATAACAAGCTGCCGAGCATCAGAATGGATGCAAATATCCGCATTATCATGCCTCCTTAATTATTCAATAATACGTATCTCATAAGCTGAAAACATATTGTAAAGCGATGGGTTGGCATCGGAGATACGCACGAAGATGCCACCAGCAAGTGCAGGCATAGGGATAACAGCAGTGCCGGTTAATTTGACATGCCTGGACAGGCGCTTGCCATTATCAGCATCAAAAACCTCCACTTTGAGACGGAATGTGGGGTCGGTAAAGCTGATCTCAAGCTGGCCCGGCTGTGAACCGGTATAAATGAAACTATCGGCCCGGTCTTCGAGTCCGAGATGTGCGATATATGCTTCACCTGCGTGTAGCATAGCGGTATTGGCATCGGGCTTATCCATGGCTTCAGAGCCGGGCTTTAAATCACCTGCCTCTGCAATAATTAATTCAAATTTGGCATCTTTATGCGTGGTCACATAATCATCGCCAATGGCAAAGAAAAACCCCTCGCCACTAAGATCCATAAAACCGGTTTCCAGATCTTTTCCTCTGGTTTTCCTGACCAGTGCTGAGCGCCCCTTTATTTTGGAACCATCAGGGCGGTGAATATGGACAGAAAAACCGGCTTCAATTTTGGCTTTACCGCGTTTCAGATCGCTTTCATAGGTCTGAATATTGCTGCGAATCATGGCATGTTCGCCTGTCTGGGTAAGCACAGAGAAATAGCGTCTGTCGCCCTTGTTTACGGCTTGTTTCAGTGTATAAATGCCAGCTTCCAGCGGCTCGGCTGTATCGATAGTTGTGCCACCTTCAACTGGATTGCTGAAGCGCTCGGGAGCTATGCTTTTAACCGTTTTTTTCACTTCACCCAGCGCCAGTTTCAACTGATCATCAAGCGCATCGGCGTTGCGGGCATCAAAGTATGCGCCACATTGTTCTGCCACTGCCTGCATCTGTTTTTTTGCTTTAGCATCAAGGTCAAAACCAATGACATTTAACTGCATGTCGATGCCCTGTTTGCATAAGGTTTTGGCTACGGCAACCGGATCACCGCCACAGGTTTCTATGCCATCGCTGATCAGCAGGATCTGTGTCGGTTTGTGCAGGTATGGTTCTAAATCCTTGCCCGCCAGTTTCAGGCTGTCTGCAATCGGTGTATAACCATAGGGAATGAGTCCATGAACAGCATTCTGAATGTCCTGTTTATAACGCCGGGAAAAAGGCACAAGCAGCTCTGTATTGGGGCAGGAGGCGGCGGCAGTTTTGCCCAGGCTGGAGTCAAAACCATAAGCGCGAAGTGCCGCTGAAGTGTCTCTTTCCTGTAGTTGATCAACCGCTTTGCGCAGCGCCTGCCTGGCCCAGGTCATTTTGCTTTTGCCGCTCACGCTTTGCGCCATGGAGCCGGAAGCATCAACAATGATTTGCATGTACAAAACAGGCTCCAGCGAATCTGCGGCATGCACTACAGGATTAAAGGACAAAACAGTTGCCGCCAACAGAACAGCTGCTGCTGGAAGGTGTGTGATAAGTGAATAAGTTGCCATGACGCATACTATAGCAGGATATTATTAAACCCAGGGATTACGGCTTCAATTTCTATGGCGACAATCTTTTTTCCAGAATAACCAGCAAGGGTCACAAGGGTCAGGACACCCATCAATTGGCTCATCCTAGATGATGGGGGTCTTGTCTTTCTGGCTGGTTTAGTGATGGGTGTCCTCATTAGCGGTGTCCTCGTTAGCGATTCCAGCGCGTATGGATATGAGCGGATTCAAAAAAGAGCAGTAAGCATCAAAAAGTCCGCTGGATTGACCCACCATTTCACAAGTTTTTGCGTCGTGCTCGTTCCGCATCAAGCAGTGCCCGTTTGCGCTCTAAACCCCAGCGATACCCCCCTAAACTACCATCACCTCTTAACACCCGGTGACAAGGCACTAGCACACCAATACGATTTGCAGCACATGCCGATGCTACTGCGCGAACAGCTTTTGGCTTTTCGATCTGTGCTGCTAACTCACTGTAACTGAGCACATCTCCTTCACGAATACTGAGAAGGAATTTCCAGACTTTCATTTGAAATACCGTTCCACGTAGATCAAGGGGTAAGTCTGGTCTGGGGGTTCCTTTGCTGATATGTTTGTCGAGCGCATCCATCCAGTCGTCTAGTTCAGGTGAGTGTTGAGCATGCGAAGCAGTGAGCTCTGCTTTAGGAAACTCTTTCTTTAGTTTTACCAGCAGGGCTTCTTCATCTTCACCAAACTGCACGAAACAAACCCCCTTTTCGGTCGCAGCCATTGCCATCGGGCCAAGTGCCGTGTCCCGGCAAGCGTAGACAATAGCTTCTCCAGTACCACCAGCGCGATAGGCCGTTGGTGTCATGCCGATATTGCGCGTAGCTTCACCGTAGACTCGACTGATAGAACCATAGCCCGACGAAAATATTGCATCAGTAACGCCATCGCCATCTTTCAGTGATTGTTTGAACCGCCCCATACGAATTGCATCTTGATAGACTTTCGGTGTCACCCCAAACGCTTTTTTGAAAATCCGCTGAAACCGGGACGGCGAAAGATCTGCCTGCTCTGCTAACCTTGCCAAAGTCAGGCGCTCATCGGCATGGGATTCGATATACCGGGCTATCTCCACTAGCCTCTCTACTTTCTGTGCACCTTCCGTAGGCTGACAGCGTTTGCATGCCCGAAAACCTGCAGCAGTGGCGGACTCTGCACTGGGGAAAAACCTCAGGTTTTCAGGGCGTGCGGGGCGGGCTGCACAGGAGGGCTTACAGAAAACACCCGTAGTAATGACTCCGTAGAAAAAGAGTCCATCACAGGCTTTATCCCTTGAAGCAATTGCAGCTCTCATCTCTTGCTCAGATGGCATCGTCATGTTCTTCTCTCAATAGTTACCTTTCGACCCTATATCAGCATACCTGTGATTAGGTTTCTATCCGATTCTTGCTGAGCAATTTCAATATGCCAGTGGTGCCTCAAGGCTGCCTCTGCATTCAATCACCTGATTTTTATATTTTTAATTAGAAAGCAAGAAACGGATGGTTTATATATTGGAAATCGATAAAGTAGAACTCAGATAATTTGAAATAGGGTTTTATTCATCATGACATCATCCATCAATACTTCCATGGGAACCCGTGAATGGGTCATGCTCATCGCATTGTCGGCAATTTGGGGTGGATCCTATTTCTTTGTCGGAGTAGCAGTAGCTGAATTGCCACCCCTAACCCTTGTTGCTTTGAGAGTAGGCTTAGCTGCTATAGCACTATGGAGCATTGCACTGGTCTTGGGGCTTAGACCGCCAAAGAGCGCGAAGGTTTGGGCTGCCTTTCTGGGCATGGGATTACTGAATAACGTTATCCCGTTTGTACTCATCGTTTGGGGGCAAACTCAAATCGCATCTGGATTAGCATCCATACTTAACGCAGCGACGCCCTTATTCACTGTTGTCGTGGCAGGGGTACTGCTACCTGATGAACGCGTTACACCACTGAAACTTGCGGGTGTTGCTGTCGGTTTTGTTGGTGTCGTTATGATGATTGGAGTACCGGCTATGGGTAACGGTGATAGCACACTCGCGCAAGCAGCAGTAATTGCAGCTGCTCTGTCTTATGCATTTGCAGGCGTATATGGTCGTCGATTCAAAACCATGGCTGTAAGCCCCATTGTCACAGCAGCCGGCCAGGTCACTGCATCGGCGCTTGTGATGGCTCCCATCGCATTGACTGTAGACGGGCCCCTCGATATTGCTGGACCCAGCCTGGGAACCTGGTCTGCTATCATCGGGCTTGCCGTTCTGTCAACGGCTATCGCCTATGTTCTCTATTTCAAAATACTGGAGTCGGCTGGTGCAACCAACTTGCTGTTGGTGACACTGCTCATCCCCGTTTCAGCTATTTTGCTTGGATCGCTGTTCCTCAGCGAGACCTTGGAGGTTATCCATTTTGTGGGTATGGTACTAATTGCACTGGGTTTGTCTGCTATCGACGGGCGACTTTGGCAACGCAGGGTGCCTACAACAGCTTGAGCGATAAGGGTCTCGGAAAATAATAACTATCCGAAAATCGCGCAGACTATCGGTTCGCCTGCAAGGCATGGAAAAGGGCACATAGCAGGCCTATGTAACCCTTTTCACAACGCAGCAGGCGGACAGAGAGACAAGCGAGATCGGTTAGCTTATTTTTTCTGTGGTCCTTAGGTGAGCATCCGGCAAATTGACAACTAATTGAAGAGAATGATCACTTTATGAATGAGCAAGATATAGACCATGGAATGAAGGCACTCACCCTTGTCGATCAAGATATTGAACGAGCACTAGCAGAGTTAGGACCGCCTCCCCCACGTTATCGACCCAAAGGAATAGAGACTTTTCTTTCCACTATTGTAAGTCAGCAAATTTCTACGGAAGCCGCACGTGCAATCCTAGAACGGGTAACCGCTTTGATGCCGGTTGTAACAGCCAAGGGATTGATGAGTATCAGCGATCAGGCTTTACGTGACGCAGGCTTATCTTATCGCAAGATTGAATATACCAAAGGCTTGGCAGAGGCGGTGCATGCAGGGCGCTTTAACATCGATGGATTAGAGTTGATGACCGATGAGGAAGCCATTGCCGAGATAACCACCTTAAGGGGATTTGGTCGCTGGAGTGCTGAAATTTACCTAATGTTCTCCCTTAATCGCCAAGATGTGTTTCCTGCCGATGATTTGGCACTTCAGGTAGCACTTGGCCGTCTCAAGAAACTTCCCGGTAAACCAACACCAAAACAAGCACGCGACCTCATTGCTCACTGGACACCCTGGCGCAGTGTAGGGTCACTCTTTCTCTGGCATTACTATCGAGGTGCTCCGGCCTGATCCTAGAGAACAGCCGCCTGGGGCATATTTGCTTTCCTGTTTTTGGATACTAAACCCGAACCTAAGTGTTGAAACTCTTCTTTCTGCCGATATAGGTCGTCAATACACCGTCGTATTTTGAACCATATTAGCCAATCCTAACAGGCTGTTTGGGTCGCAGAAGAGAAGCTATGGAGATTTCCAGGCCATTGAGTAAGCTCAGATGTCGCTAACAATCACGGAAGTTCAGGGCACATAAAAGGGGAGAATCTTCACACCCCAAAGCAGACCTACGGTAAAGAAATGCGCAAAAACAAGGACACCCACCACTTGGAATCCACATATAATATGGTGGAGATAGGACGATATTTTGGTGTGCATTACATGATGGTGAGGCGGGCGGTGAAGAAGGCAGAAGAGAGTGGTGTATGTTGGAATGTTAGAACTGACCCCTGCCGTTTTTCCATCAAAGATGATGGGGGTTCTGTCTTTCTGGCTGTTTTAGTGATGGGTGTCCTCGTTCGCGTGCAACAATCAACGCTAATTGAGGGATATGCGTTTAATGTATCTTTTTTCGTAACTATTCAGTGGTACCTGTTTATCGGTTACTCTCTTTTGGGGTCGGAGTCGATTGCTCACATGGATGTGGGCAAGAAGTGTGAGCTGGAAGCGGAAGCGTTGCGCCAAGATGGTTGGTAATTAGCACCTATTTACGATGCAATCGACTCCTGCCACGCACCCTCTATCACGAATAAATTCATTCGACGGGAACATTTTACTTTATGAACTATTACTTCTGGGTTATTGTGCATAGGCCACTTATTAGAGGGCATTAGCCAGGGTCTAAGTGATGGAAGAGACAGGTGATTTGTGCCCGGGTTGCATGAAACCAAAGGGGGATGTGGAGACTTGCCCGCACTGCGGATTCAAGATCGAGCAGGATAGAAATCCCCAGCTGTTACCCTATAACACCACTCTCAATGCCCGTTTCCTTATTGGCAGGGTATTGGGCAATCCCGGTGGTTTTGGCATTACCTATCTGGCCTGGGATCGCTCACTGCATACCCGGGTGGCGATCAAAGAGTTTTTCCCAACGGGTATTTCGGTACGCAGCCGTGAGAACAGTACCGTCCGCATAGAGGGTGGAGTGACTGAAGCGGACTATCGGGATGGTATACGGGTCTTCCTTGAAGAGGCACGTACGCTTGCTCGCTTTTCCCATCCAAATATTGCTAGGGTGCGGGACTTCTTCGAAGAGAACAATACCGCCTATCTGGTGATGGACTTTTATGACGGGTGCAGCCTTTCCGAGTATCTTAAGAGAAGTGGTGGCACCCTATCTGAATCTCATATACTCAACACCATCAAGCCGGTTCTGGCAGGGCTCAAGCAAATCCATGATCAGGGCTTTCTGCATCGTGATATCAAACCATCGAATATTCAGATGACCCCTGACGGTACTGCTGTGCTGCTCGATTTCGGCTCTGCCCGTCAGTATATGCGTGAGAAGACAACAACACTTTCCGTGATACTGACGCCGGGTTACTCTCCGGTGGAACAGTACTACGCCAAAGGTGAACAGGGGCCATGGACTGATGTCTACTCTGTGGCCGCCAGTATCTACTATCTGGTCACCGGGACTATTCCGCCCAGTGCGATAGATCGCATACACGATGATAGCCTCACTCCCGCCATTGAGTTGAATACCTCACTCTCACACGCTTTCAGTAACGCCATCTCCAAAGGCATGTCCATCAAACCCAACAACCGACCGCAAAATATCGATGCCCTCTTTCTCCTGCTGGAAGAAGATAGAACGGTGGCTTTCGGTCATACGCAGCATGAACCTCCCCGGAGGGTAGAGTCACAAACTTCAGTTGTCACAACCTGGGTGAGTCCACCGGGCCGGGGTTCATCTCTCAAACTTACCCATGTTCTGAGTCTGCTGCTGTTGGTGATTGCAGGGCTGATTCTGATCAATACCATGGAGGAGCCGGTAGCCGAAAGTTTGAGGGTTGAAAATGATGCTGAGCAAGCAAGGCCGGTGTCTGCAACCGCCAACGCTACGTCATCGAAGGTAAAGAGAAAACGGGTTGTCATTTCATCTCCACCCCCACCTCTTTCACCTGAACCGGCTGAAGATGGGGCCGCCAGTGTCATGGAGATTCGTGCCGTCGATGAAACTGTTTTTCAGCCTGTGACGCGTCAGTTGCGCTCTCCTTCAAGCGAGCAACCGATTGGCCGACAGCAGAATTTCATACCACAGCAGCCACAACCAGGAGCGCCCGGTCGGTTGATGGGTGCTAACCCTCCTGCACCACCTCAACAGGCAATAACCGCCTGCTCCGGTAAAGGCATGGGCAGTTCCTGTTCAATCAGAACCCCTCTTGGAGTGAAGAGCGGAAGTTGTAGGCAGGTACCCAGCGGTAGTGTTGCATGTATACCGGATAGTCATAGAGGTGATCTCAGGACGCCGCAACAGAGGCGTTAGCCATAGCTTGCCGTGGTGCAGGGCACTCTTTATCTGCAACCGGGTGAAATATCCGCCCTAGAGTTTCACTGTCTGTGGTATCGAGTCTGTGGTGAAGCCACCTTTTGCCTCTTTATCGATAAATTCACAGACCAGAGTGTATTTGGAAATTTTGATCACTGCACCGCTTGAAAGAGGTGCTGTAGTAATCGGTTCCTCTTTGATGAAGGTGCCATTGGTACTGTTGCAGTCCTCCAGTACATAGCCCTGATCCAGCCGTTTTATTTTGGCGTGAATCTTTGAAACACCGGCATTATCGAGCTGAATCTCATTGGCATCCCAGCGCCCGATATTGACCACATCCTTATCGGTCTCCAGACGATAAATCAAATTATCGTTAAAAAAAACTACCACTCGCAGCATCTGTGCCTCACTCATAATCGTAACTATCTGTTGTCTGAATGAAACTATGCTTGCCCCGCAACAATGTCAAGGAGATGGGCCTGCAAGTGACCTATCATCTTCACAATATATTTACACTCATCACGCTTTTACTTCTCCTTCCTCCCCGATATTGCGGAGGAGCCTATTTTTTACAGATGCACCCTTCCTATCCCTATGCCACAGCAGAAATCACACCCATTAGCCTCAGGCAAACGCGCGCCATCCCGCCAATAAAGCAAAAAGCAGAAAAATAACGCCACCTATCCGGTGTAACCAATGGAGCGGAAGG
>JBEVXT010000093.1:0-5251 GCA_040505955.1 Sedimenticola sp.
TCTGGTAACTCGACTATCGTTTCCATACCTTAATGATAATCCATTGGATTAGTCTGTCAAGTGTCCCAAACTTTCCTTTTCAGTGCTAACGCCAAGCACAGCCGAGAGGAGCCGCGCAGCGGCGACGAGTCGGCTGGTGCGACTGGTTAGAGCTTTTACTTGTATGACTCAATATCGATACCACAACTTCCAATAACCTCTTGTGCTTGTAATCTTTTTTGCCCTGCGGCTACGGCCATCACTTTAGCTAAAACTTCTGAAATTTCACCTTTAGTTATATTTGCTTTTTTTGCTTCTTTTAAATAGTAGCTGGTGCATGGTGAACAGTTCATTCCAAATGCTGCCGATAAGCCAACAAGTATTTCTGTTTTGGCATCTATGTGTTCATTATTATGCGTTGACTCATAAAAAGAGTCATATAGGTCTTGTTGTTTGTCAGTGAGTATCTTCATTTCTCATTTTTCTTTTATTTTGTGGCTCTAACGCTAAGCACAGCCGAGAGGAACCGCGTAGCGGTGACGGGTCGGCTGGTGCTTCTTGTTAACTGCTGATACTTTGGTCACGATCCAATACCCAGCAGCGATCATTATTACTAAAGCCAATACGCTCATAATATGAATTGGCTGATGGTGCAGCAATAAGTATCAGTTTACATTTTGGGCCTAACTGCTCCTGTGTAAGCACCTGTAACTTTTTACCAACACCAATATTTTGATATTCCTTATCAACAGCTAGGTCAGAAAGATAGCATGCATAATGAAAATCAGTTATTGATCGTGCAATGCCAATAAGTTTGCTGCTTTGCCATGCCGTTATGACCATATTGCTATTAGAGATCATGCCCTTTATGCATTCATAATCATCGACCGGACGACGTTCCCCAAGAGATGAATTATGCAGCAATGCAATGAATTGCTCACTTGTTACTGGTTCATTGATTCTGTATTCAATGCTCATGGTATTTTTGCAGTTAACGCCCGGCTCACCGGGAAATTTTTGATGGCGGCTTTTGTGCGCGTTTTTGCACAAAAGGTGACAGCGGAAATTTGTCCGGTGCAGCCGCTGATTATACGATTGTGAACTTCATTTTATGACCACCCGTGATCTCAAAACCATTAGCCTGATAAAATGCTACAGTTCGATCAAATTCTGGTAAAGGTGGTGTGCATAATTCTAGCCTTTTCCACTTCTCGTTTTTGGCAAAATTAACAATCTCTTTGATAAGTTCCTTGCCTACCTCTTGAGACCTATAATTCGGCATAACATAAAATTCTTGAACAATTCCGAATGTGCCTTCCGCGTATAGAGAGCGACTTTCACATAAAGCACTAAACCCAATTATTTTATCTTCATCGAACGCCGCGATAACGCTATAAAGACCGCTAGAAACATAGCTTTGGCAAAGACTTACAGCTAATGGCACATCAACGTCAAAGTGTTTTATTCCTGTACGTTCGATAATTTCATTCGTAAGACACACTGCTAATTTAGCTATTTCTTCAGCTTGTGACTTATCAATAACCTTATAATTCATAAGATGCACAACCCTTGTTGTGTATAACAGCTATATTAACGAGACCCGCTGTCTCGTTATACATTTATATGTTATTAGACTTTAACCTTGTAATTTAATGCCAACTCATCGCCTGGCATTCCACGAATACCCCAGTTAGACATTGGTGTTTCAAATATAGTTATCTCTATATCTTGATCATCAATTCCGGCATGTTGATTTAATTTCGAGAAAATTAATTTAATAAGTTCTTTTTTTGCCTCTACTGAGCGACCTTCAAATATAGACAGTTCAATAATTGTATACGCTTGACTTCTATCTTCTGGATAGAAGAAATCTCCTTCATTTAGCAAAAAGTAACGATGAAATTTTTTGTTTTCAGGAAGACCTAATGCTTCCATCAATGACTCATGAATAGCCTTTGATACGTTTTCCTTATTTATTGTTAATGAGCTTTTAAGCCCATATATTTTTACTTGCGCCATACTCTCTACCATTTGAAATAAACCACCCCGCAGCAAGCTGACGGGGTATTAAGATGAATTGCCCGAAATCAGAGATTTCATCGCAATACTTTTCAATCGCTGCAAGCAGCGGGGAATAAAACCCCAAGGGATTTAACTGTAAGATCAATGAGACACCTTGTCTCGCCATGTATTAAGAGCAGCTTTTTACTGCATCAATAAATTCTCGCATAAGCCGCAGATCTTTAACGTCATTAGTTTCAACCCCACTAGAAACATCAACACCAAACGGTTTGAGTTCATCTATTACTGAACATACATTTTTTGCGTTTAATCCACCTGCTACAATAATTTCATCAGCCTTATCTTTTACCCAGCGTGGAAATTCTTGAAAAACCCCGCTACCAATACTCGCATCATAAAAGTAGTATGCGTAGTTCAGGGTGTCCGGCGGAAATTCCTTTGATGCTATAGCTAAGTTTGGAATCTGTTTTGCTTCATAGATTTGAGCGTAATCGAAAGCATCTGCCACGCCCTCTACATCACTATACGTAAGACCCACTACAAATGTCTTTATTTTTCCTTTAGCATACTTGGCCAATTCAATCGCATCTTTGTTTTCACAATATCGCTTGCTTTTTGCATAAGTTACTATGCCTATAGCGTCATATCCATATTCAATGGCCTTGTCAATTTGCTCTGTTGTTTTTAGACCGCAAACTTTTATAAACATGTTTTTCCATATGTAATGGCTAGTGTTTCTTTTTAAATATAACAGCTATATTAACGAGACAGCGGGTCTCGTTATACATTTTTATGTTTCTTGATGCTCATAGACTCCAAAACTCCAGTAGGTTGACCCAGGACTCTTTGGCCCTGACCATCCTCGACTTCTTAGCTCTTTGACAAGAAGACGGTTAATAATACCGTGCCCCACAAAAAGTAACCGCCCATGTTCCTGCGCCAGCTCAATCAGCTTTGTTGTTGCTTTAGAGGCTCTTTGTTTTGCCTCCTTATAGGACTCTGCATTTTTCGAGTAGCCAAACAGCCACATTAGCCGGAAAATTACTGCCCATGTGTTGGGAAACATTTTCAATACTTTCCAGTTGGCTGAAGGCAACCCGGCTTCTATAAACTGACCATCTGATATTAGGTGTTTTTCACTACCCAATGCTTTTGCCGAATCAATTGACCTTTGAAGACTGCTACTAACTATTGCGTTACATTCTCTTGCACAGGCCAACGCACCATTATCAGGAACGGATGACTCTGCCAATGAAGAAGCATTGTAGATATTGATCCAGTCGATGAACTTGAATGCTGGCATTCTTTCTTCTGGTATTCGCTCCGGCATACCGTGCCTGACAATTGCTATTTTCATGACTTACAAAACATAACCGTTATATTAACGAGACCCACTGTCTCGTTATACATTTACAACTCTACTTCTTTTACAGCAGAATCGAAGGGGTCAGACTCGATTGATCCAGCTTAGCAGACCGCTATGGCCGTTTTCGGCCTGTTTTTCACATCTTACCGCAAGATATACCTTTAGTCTGCTTTGTGCCGGTTAGCGACCCTTGAACCTTCTGTAAGCCTCGATACCAAGCCTAACTTCTCTTCCGTGACCAGAGCGGACATTGTGGCG
This sequence comes from Sedimenticola sp., assembly GCA_040505955.1. Lineage (GTDB taxonomy): Bacteria > Pseudomonadota > Gammaproteobacteria > Chromatiales > Chromatiaceae > Vondammii. Next base: position 3,626 of record JBEVXT010000093.1, read on the forward strand.
CTTAGTATAGATGGCCGAAATCGACACTAAGGAGTTATTAACGCCTGGGCTCAGGGGCGCGCAGCGAAGCGGAGCGTCCCTTGGAGCCCTTTGTTAGGGCTATTTGCTCAATACTAAACGAAACAAATACCTGAATCCTCTTGCGATTATCTCTTTATCAAACAGTTTTTGTTCCATGTGTGGAAACATACGACCATATTGGTTGAACAACACTAGCTGTATTTCATACCCACCTTCATCAAGGTATTTCTGCAATTGCTCACTCTTGGGTAGGATGACATTTGTCTTAGTGGTTTTATGTGGCGAAATAGAGATCATTTCATTTACAGTCATTCCATCCTTTGGTATCTCTACTTTCGCTGCGCCACTGAAGATAACAGTTTGCATTCCAGGGGACTCTGAACGAACAACATAGAACTCTGCTTTTCTATCCAGTTCTGAGTATTCATCCCACGTACTTTCTATTTCAACAGGGATTGTAATCTGCTCAATTGCCGCCTGATTGTTTTTTGGCGTTGTCAATTCATCTGATGCGATTTCCTCAGATATTGGCTTAACAACATCCTGATACACTCCACCGAAGACACCTATAATTGTTACTGCAGACAGCAGGAAAGCTATCGGTTGCCATGTGTGATGACCACACACGAGAAGTGATGCTTCATTTTTGCATCGCATCCCATTTTTTGTTCTTCCCACACACTGCATGTCTGTTTTCTTAAGCCCTAACAAGTGATTATCCCGACCAAGATAACTTACCACTCACCCTCTTCCCTTGACAGGATTTTCTTCCCTATGCTATATATTCTTCCAGATAACATCCCAATCTGGGGTGTTATTCGGAAATAAGGATAACCCAAGGATGATCAAAATTCCCCCAGATCTACTCTGCTCTTATGACACCCTCCTGGCGCACAAATTGATCGAACAGTATTGCCAGGACACCCATCACCCAATACCGCTACCTTTCCGCTCCCCTATGCGGTTTCAAGCTAAGTACCCTCCATTTCCAGGTTCGGCAGTCACAGGGTATTGCTACTATGTCATACCTGTATAGCATAGCTGGGGGGTAGGGCATGTTAGCCTTTCGATTGCCCGCTGAAATTGAGCAACGCCTCACTGAACTGGCTGCCAAGATCGTGCGATCAAAGAGCTTATGCCCATCGAAATCGGGGTCGGAGTAAAATTTATCATCAGAAAGGGATGCTTTAATTTTACGTTGTCCCCGATTTTCGATTTTTTCTTTGAACCGAGATCCCGCAGTTGACCGCTCTGTTACGAGGTTAAGTCGTAGAGCAGGCACGGATTTTTAGGGCCAGAGTAAAAACTATTTGTGATAAGGAGAGCTATTTCTACGCTGACTAAACAGCGGCAATGATCGGGGCTATTGCCTGATCGCCACCACCAATTTCTTGTGCCGCACCAGTGACTATCAATAGGGTCTGCTGGGCTGCCTTGTCTACACTTCCAATCACAAAACCAGATGAATTTTTACAATAACTATTATCTATGAATCCTGATCAGGCGGTAGTGCCTTTCCGGGATTGAGAATACCCTTGGGGTCGAACTGCTTGCGGATGCGTTTCATCAGGCCGAGGGTGATCGGGTCGATCTCGCGGTCGATAT
>JBEVXT010000094.1:0-4202 GCA_040505955.1 Sedimenticola sp.
ATTTATACACAAAACTAGGATCCCGGTATCTCGCTGGTGCGACCTTCACCCTGGCTGGTCTCGGTGGCGTTGGTGGTCTCGGTGGCATCGGTGGTGGTGCCACTGCGGCTTCGCCTGGTTGTTCCAAAATGGCGTTGTTAGGCTGTGGTAGATTCACTGGCTCATACGTATCGTAATCATCCCTCCTTGGTGGTGGTTGTTCATTTGTTTTCATGAGGTGCCTCCTGTTCCTTCTCAGAGTAACTCCAGTGTCATTTTGGATGTAGTAGGAGCGCGGCGCTTCTTGTCGTTTTACGATTGTTGCTGGTTTCCACTGTTCATCTTTTCGGTAGCGAATCACATCGTTTGGCTTTAACTTTTTCAAGTCTTTAGCATTTCGATCGTAATATCGTTTTTGTTGTTGTTGTTTGTTCTGCAATTGTTGTTTTGCATTCACAGGTATCTGAGGCTGCAGTAACTTTGCTTTTGTCGGTATATGATCCCTCAGCATTCTGTTCATTAACAACTGGGCTGGAGAATAGTTTGATCCAGTAATCGGCGTGTTTCGATACTCGAGTAATGCAATGAACTCATCTTTACCATCGTCATTTGCTTTTTTCAGCAGATTTTTCACTGTTTGTATGCTGCGTTCTGCAAGTCCGTTTGACTGACTGTACGTCGGACTTGATGTAGACAATTTGATGTCGTACTTCCTTGTGAATTCACGGAACTGAGCACTGTTAAATGGCATATTGTCTGACACAATTTCATCAACAATTCCGTGCACACCAAATATTTTTTTCACGTTCGATATAATCGACTGGGCAGTTTTCCCATGTAAGTGGCGTATTTCGATAAACTTCGAATAATAGTCCACGACAAGCAAATAGTCTTTTGCTTTATATTCAAAGATATCCATTCCCACCTTTTCCCATGCACGCTTCGGAACTTCGTGTGGAATTAATGGTTCTTTTTGGTTGCTAACCTTGTATTTGTTACATATGCAACAACTAGAACATGTTTGCTCAATATCTGCATTCATGTAAGGCCAATATAACGATGTTCGAGCACGCGACTTACACTTGTCCATTCCTAGATGGCTTTCGTGGATTTTTTCTAGCGCGTTTTTTCTCTGATCTTTTGGAACTACTAGTCTGTCACTGACACATAATATCCCTTCAGAGTAGTGTAGCTCATTTCGAACATTCCAGTACTTTTTCGTAGCTTCGTCACAGTTTTTCTTATGGTGCGGCCAACCTTCATTTATTGTTTTAATTACCGCTTGTAATTCTGTGTCTTTTGAAGTTGATTCTCTGTATTCACTCAGTTTTTGCTCACTCACAGGTAGGTTTTCAATTACAGTATGAACTTTGACATTCATTTCTTTCTGTAGATCACTGTCTTCAGGTTCCGTTTCATTCAAAAATGCTCGCGACAAAGTATCTGCGATCAGCATCTCTTTCCCCGGAAGAAATGTAAGTGTTACATTGTACGGTTGAAGTTTCAGTAATAGTCTTTGTAACCTGGGTGGTGCTTTGTGAAGCGGTTTATTCTGTATGGCCACAAGAGGTTTATGGTCGGTCTGTATTAGTACAGCTTTTCCGTAAATGTACTGACTAAATCTGTCTACTGCATATGATGCAGACAACAATTCTTTTTCAATCTGTGCATAGTGTTTTTCAGCATTGTTTAACGCTCGTGACGCATACGCGATAGGATGTCCTTCCTGTATTAGGCATGCTCCTATTCCATTTTGTGATGAATCACATTGTATTGTCACATCTTTTTCTACATCGTAGAATTTTAGCACTGGATTGTTAATCAATACACTTCGTATTTTGTCCATAGCCTCTTTTTGTTGATGTGTCCATTCAAACAGAGTATCTTTCTTCAACAGCATTCTCAATGGGGCTGTTATCTCCGACATATTCGGTATAAATGGCGCGAGGTAATTGACGGTCCCTAAGATCCTCTCAATTCCTTTCTTGTCCTCTGGTGGCGGCATTTCTTGAATGGCCTTGACCTTATCTGGGTCTGGTTTCATGCCGTCCGCCGATATTTCACAACCCATATATTTCACTTTGTTCACTTTGAACTGTATTTTTTCTTTGTTAAATTTGACATTTTTTTCTTTGGCACGTTTCATCACTTTTTGTAATGTCAGATCATGTTCATGTTCATTTTTTCCCGCTATGATCATGTCATCTGATATAATCTGTATGCCTTCTATGTCACCAAATGTTTGTTGGTTTCTCTTTTGGAACACTTCGCTAGCTGACGATATCCCGAAAGGCAGTCTTGTGTATCTATATCTGCCTAGCGGCGTGTTAAATGTACATAGCATGGAGCTTTCTTCATCTAGCTGGATCTGGTGGTAGCCATCTTTTTCGTCGATAATCGTGAATATCGATTTTCCATTTAAATTCGCAACAACTTCGCTAACTGTTGGAATATTGTAATGTTCCCGTTTGATCGCTTTGTTAAGGTCTTTTGGATCTAAACACAATCTGAGATCTCCATTAGATTTTTCTACAATGACGAGGTTATTCACCCATTCACTTGGTCCATCAACTTTGACGATCACACCTGACTTTTCTAGTTTTTCCAATTTAGTTTTCAATTTCGGCATGAGTGTAAGCGGCACTCTTCTCGGTGGATTGACTACAGCTGGTATAGAGTTGTCAATAGAGATATTGTATTTCTTCTCAAACTTTCCTAAACCCTTGAAAACTTCTGCATTCTCTGCAAGTAGCTGTTGTTTCGTCAAACCGGTGGTTTCATTCTCACTGACGGAGTCTAGTTTCGCGATAAGTTCCAATTGTTGGCACGCTTTTAGTCCCAGTAAAGGTGTTGACTTCATATTTACAACGTAAAAATCCAGATCTTTTGTTTTCCCATTTACAGCACACGTAATGGTTGTTTTTCCAAGTGGTACAATTTCATGGTCACCGTACGATGAAAGCTTTACTCTGGTTTGCTTCATTTCACCTGGCAACTTGTAAAACAAATTCGCCGGAATGACATTTGCATCAGCTCCTGTGTCAAGTTTGAATTTGACTGTTTTATCAAATATTTTCACTAATGAGTGCCAGGACTCATTGTTGTTGTTCTTATTCACTGCGTCAACTTTTATTTCGCCAACGTACAAATTGTCGTCTTCATCACTAGATCTGTCGATTTGAAGCGATTCCATCTCGTGCACGCCCACATTTCTTTTGGCGTAGTAGCACCGTTCTGTATAGTGATTATATTTCTTGCACTTTTGACACTTTTTTCCAAATGCCGGACACGAGTATTGCGCATGTGTAGTTCCACACTTTTGACATTTGTATGTCTTCGGTTGCTTCTTTTTCATATTCCTATAAGGATATTTCGGTGCTTGATCATGACTTTCAGGCCTTTTGTTCACTTGTCCTGCATTCTTTGGAACAAATTGTTGTTTTTTCCGTACAACATGAACTTCCGCTTGTTCGCCTTTCAGTGTTTTCAACTGATTTTTGCTCGCTTCAGCGGCGCGACACATATTGATGACATTTTCGAGCGTCGGGTTTTCACTTTCACGGAGCATTCGTTCCTTTAGTCGCTCATCCCATATGCCAAAAATAACTCTGTCACGGATCATTAAGTTTGTCTGGTCACCGTATTCGCAATTCTTCGCTTTCGTTTTCAACTCAGTGAAAAAATGATCAACAGTTTCTCCTTCCCTTTGTTTTGTCTCCCAAAACTTGTATCTTTCAATGACAGTGTTTTTTCTGGGGTTGCAATAATCCCTGAATTTGGACAAGACTTCTTTTATTTTGTCTTTGTTAGCTGGGTCATCGAAGATGAAATTATTGTAGATTTCAATGCCTTCATCTCCCAAACTGTGAAGCAAGATTGCAACTTGGGTTTTCTCATCCTCTTTCGATTTTGAGCTAGCCTTTAAATAAAGGTCAAATCTCTGCTCCCAGCGCCTCCAACATTCGCTCAGGTTTGGGCTGCCACTGAATATCAGTGTGTCTGGAGGTTTAAACCCGCCTTCTGCCATTGTTTCGCAATTTTTCTGACACCATGTGGTATTCTTAAGTTACAAGGGCGCAGACATCTTGGTGAACAGCAGTATTGTATTATAAACAATCTGATTGGTTAATAATATTACATGTTGCTAATAAACGCAAAGTTGTGTACTTGCGTAAAGTAGTACATTTGCAAGAGCAATGGACTGTTACCATAACATATGACAT
>JBEVXT010000095.1:0-2720 GCA_040505955.1 Sedimenticola sp.
ACCGGGTCTGCATTGTATCAGAGATGAATGAGTTGATGGATGATTTAAAATCATGGTAGCAAACAGGAAAATTGGAAGTCGGTAGCTCCAAATCAACATGAACATGAATTCTGACCATGAGCATAAGGGTGTTGGTAGCCTTGATTCTGAGGATGAGTGTGTTGGTAGCCCTTCAAATGACAAGTTAATTAACATGACCGTTGTCAGTGATGAATCAACTTCATGTAAGGACACTCCACTTGAGGCTGTACATATTAGCTCTTCACAAACCAACACAAAACGTAATTCTGATGAATGTGCTGCTAGCTGTTCACAGGACACATTAATTACTGCTGACTCTGATGATGAAGATATGTGGGAATCCACAGATGTAATGAATGCAAATGACACAGATTCTGTAGGAGAAATCAAGAAATTTTGTTTGAAGGAATCGAGCATTGTGAGGGATATAAATTTTCCTGGCATATATATACGTAAATATGTTAAAAGTCACAAGTGTTCCAAAGCTCAGTCTGGAAAAAACAAGTGGGAAACGAAAGGGTATATGAATCGTTCCATGCTTGTTTGTATTGTGGACAATTAAGGCAGCATATAAATGTTCATATGAAGACACACCGTGACATACCGAGTGTAGGATGGTTTATCCGACTTCTCAAACGAACGAAAAGAGGGTGACCATAAACATAACAGACATGTTCTGAAAACATCTAAAGGCCAGCTCCTTATATCACGAAGGCCAGTGGGCAATACATTCGACCTGTCAAAGTTTGGTCCATGTCCTTGTTGCAAGGAATGGATGACGGTCAAGAACCTGAAGCCACACTATTTGAAGTGTCAGAAAAGTCAGAATAAAAGGCTATCAAAACGCCAACTGATTACACTGTCTCAGGTACTAGCAGGATATATAAGTTTGCAAGCATCTGCATTAATGGTCCAAGAAGTATTCCCGAGCATGCTACCCGCCGACGAAATTACTGCATTGGCGAAAAAAGGATTCTCTCATAATTGCGCTGGGAGACAACTGGCTGAGACGATCAATTGATAACAGAGAAAAAAGACGCCACTACACATCAGAACACATGCGGCTCATGGCCAGGCTTCTGGTGGCATTGCGAAGTTTGGACGAAGAAGAGAGTTCAGAAACAAAAACTTTCTCTGATTATCTGTCTACGAGGAAATTTGATCTGAAAATTGCTGCAGCCTTACAGGTCTGTGTTCCGAGCATGGATGATATTGAAGATTTACAATCACCAAGTAACGCAATTAAAATAAAATATGATCTTCGAAGAATGGTCTCCGCCCACTGGGCGCTATTGGTGAAGGATGACTTTGGTAATTCCAGAGCAGCAGAAATGCAGACCCTCCTCCAGTTGATATCTCTCGAATGGGGTGAGAAGCTCACCAAACTGTCAAGGGCTGTGCTCATGCGGCGTCACTTTCAGAGTGTGAAGGAAATGCCTTCACCAGCAGACATTGCAATTCTGACAGATCATCTGACATCGGAGCTGAAGTCCCTGCCGCTTAATGTGGAAAACTATCACGGAATTGTCCAGTTAGCTCAGACCAGACTACTGATGTTCAATAGAAGACGTAGTGGAGAACTGGACGTAGTCGGGTGAGTGATGTTCATCATCAGATCATGGTTGTTCTGATTATGCCCCCACAAACAAAGTTTGGTGGGTATATTGGAGTCAGCTTGTCTGTCGGTCTGTTGGAAATCGTTTCCGCTCTGTATCTTGTAAACGAATCAATGGATTTTCTCTTGGTACAATTGTTTGCCATGATGAGATGATGTGTCACATTCAATACCCGCGTACCCAGGTACAAGGGCAAGGTCACACTTAGAGGTTAAATGTCAAAAGTGAGCATGAAATTTAGTTTCCGCTCTGTATCTTCTACAGCAATCGATTAATTTTCATATCGCTTGGTACAAATGTTTGCCATGATGAGACGATATGTCACATTCAATACCCGCTTACCCATGTCCAAGGTCAATGTCGCACTTAGAGGTCAAATGTAAAAAATGAGCATGAAATATTATTTCCGCTCTGTATCTTTCTTCTACGCCAATTGATGGTAATTTTTCGGAAAGCTAGGGTCCTATAGTCTACAAAACCGAGAAAGAAAAGGTAATACGAGGTGCTGGAATGCATAAATGTTTCTCTCGACTACAATATATTATTCAGTGAAAATGAGATTTCAGAGAGATAGTACATGTATTGCTTATATTGTGTACTATAGAAGTAAATCGAATAGAAACATAAAAACTTCAGGTTTTGCAGATAGTATATAGATGTACATGTACTGCTATTATCGGGACGTTGTTTCTAAATAACCCGATAAGTTGAACGGTCGTATTTATTGTTACACGTAATAATTATCTAATAGTAAACAGTGTCCACGGAGAAGCATTTATCTGCTGCACTCTATACTATACACGCTCTAAATTGAAATTATTGGGATGTTGTAACTCGACAGATGTACACATGAACGATTTCAAGGATTTTTCTTGAAATTATCATTTATGTTTACCTTGACGTTGAGATTTGTCTGTCAGGGACACTCAAACTGCCGCATATATCCGGTGTGTTCACTTTCACATACACTATGGTGGAATAGTCCATATTAAAGGGGTCCTTTACTCCCAATTCAAAATGGCCGCCGAAAGGTCAAAAGGTCAATTTGATAAAAGGGCCCACTTGGCATAGGCGACCTCGTGC
>JBEVXT010000096.1:0-390 GCA_040505955.1 Sedimenticola sp.
AATCAGGCGAGATTCGAACCAATGTCACAAAAATATTCGAAAGAGTGCCGGACAGCGTGATTTTCCCCACCGGGACGCTACAAATCGGACTGAAGTAACGGTAGAGATGAAATCCCATGTACCGCACAGATGTGCGCAGTGGGCGTTCAGGCAACTTCTAGGGCGTGACCTCTTGCTGCGTCCGAATCTCTATACCCAAGCCGATTATCGCGATTGAACCTCTCGTTCATCCGAAAGATTGGCAACTCACAACCGCGAAGGCATTGCCGGACAGCAACCCGGAGCGCTTGTGAGAGGCTGAGTCGGCCGTCTCTGTATCGCGTCAGCGAATAGAGACGGCCGTAGCAAACGGCCGGGAGACCGCATGGACTCAATGCCCATGTGGTCTCC
>JBEVXT010000096.1:400-1926 GCA_040505955.1 Sedimenticola sp.
TATCGGGGGATTCCTGATCTCTTGATAAGAACCGCAAAACTGATGCTATGGGAGTCGCTGTGCCAGACGTCACAGCGATTGGTTCTCGCAAACCGAGATCAAAGGCCCGGAGCTCGCTGGCAAAAGACCAGCCTGCACGCTACCCAGCCATAGGCTTTCTCGCATCGGAAAACAAATATACGTCAAGGATCCGCTCAGCCCAGCGGAACAAGCAAAGGGGCCAGCATGATCGTCTGCGGGCGCGAAAGAAGACCTGCGTAACACTTACCATACTCCACAGGGGGCAACATGCTACAAGCTATTACGCGTAACCGATCTGCGCGGAACTTCGGTTTGGGGTCGCGCGATGTCGACAAGGCTGCGAAGTTCGCACTAAGAGAATATGGCGCAAGCTACTCGACGGTTGCGACACAATCGAACCGGTTCGGACAGTTCTCTCGGTTCATCCGGCAGCGCCATGACATTAAAGATTTGCGTTGGGTTCAGAAACACCACGTGATCGAATACATAGATCACCTAAATGATTTGATTGAGCAAGAAGTGCGCCCCATAACCGCAAAAACCGCACACAACCGTCTTTCTGCAGTAAATCGGGTACTTGAACAAGCGAGGGGAGATAAGGACGTTTGGGTCTCTCCTTCAAAATATTTGCCATCCAAATCAGGCATAACCACCTATAACCGAGCACCAAGCGACGATTTGGTGATGTCGGCTGGCGCACAGCTACGATATATGAAACATGGTGAGCGTTACTCCGTCATGGCGGATGTTTGCGACCAGTTCGGACTCCGATTCAAAGAGAGTGTGATGCTGGACTACAAAAAAGCGCTGAAGGAAGCTGTGGAAAACGGTGCAATAACTGTATTCAGAGGATCGAAAGGTGGGAAAAGTCGCGTAATTCCACTGACATCGCCCTCGCAACTAAACGTGCTGTCTCAAGGAGCCCACGTTCAAAGTCGTGCCAGCAATCTCATTCCATCAGACCTCAGCTACAACCAGTTTCGCGGAGCAGCCTACAGGGCAATCGCAAAAACATCATTAAATGGCTGGCATGGACTTCGACATCGTTATGCTCAACGCCGGTACCGTGCACTTACTAAAGTCGCTTGCCCGGTTTCCATAGGGATTAAGCACGGAGTCATGCATCACCGATACATCGCAAATACCAACGGTTGTCCATTGCAAGAAGCCAAATTGCTGGACAGGCAAGCTCGTGAGCGTATTGCAGAGGAGTTGGGTCACCGTCGAGCCGAAATTACAAATTCGTACTTGGGGTAACTGACATGCGGAGGCTTGATACTCAAATCGAGCGCTTAGCTAGCGCGTATCTTCGCCACGGTGGAGCGGTAAATAGGCGTCGGCAGGTCGAACGATTGAAATCCGCGTGCTCAGAGGTTTCGCTGCGCTGGAGGGTCAAAGACGTTCGCCAGATCGGTAAACGCCACATCCGATGGCACTATGAACAACTGATAAATGACCAACGCTCCTTGAAAACGTGCCAACACTATTGGCTGGCATGGTGTCTG
>JBEVXT010000096.1:1936-3827 GCA_040505955.1 Sedimenticola sp.
GCCATCACCCCGCAAGCACGGTTGATCGAAAAATCCCCCGAAATCTCGAAGAAAATCTTCAGATCTTTCCCGCGTACAACTCAATAACCGTGTTGGATGACACGTTTATTACGTAAATCTCTGTATTTACGTAACGGTATTAATTACGTAATGCAAAGTTCGCAAGTTGAGGAAGAGTATGAATACAAATGGAAAAAGGGGAAGACCGGCCAATGTCACGCAAGAGCAGGTCATGAACACCTACTGGGAGTTACACAAAGAGAAAGTATCTGGCGCGGAGCCAGGTGAGGTAGTTACTGTCACTGCGGGAGAGGTGCACAAAAGGCTTGGAACCACTGCATCACATTCCACTGTCGCCAAGTACCTTAGCCGTGGCCTGTCGATAGCGTCTGAGAAGGAAACCAGCGATTCTGATATTAGCGATCAGGTCAAAGAGACCTTCGTCCGCGCTGGTATGCAAGCCGTCGAAATTCTGCAAGAACAGTATCAGAGGCTCCAGGCACAGACACAAAAACACTGCCTGGACGAGATATCTGTGGCGATCAGGCGGGAGGAGGTGGCTTGGTCCAGGGCGGAAGAGCTAGAAAAATATCTGGCTGAGCGGGTCCTGATAATTGAGTCTTTGGAGGTCGAAATCCAATCCTTAAAAGATAAGCTCTCAAGTGCCAAGGTGGAAATGGAGGGTCTGGAAACGCTGGCCGATGCCCTGGCACAAGAAAAAGAGGGCTGGATCGCAGATATCAAACAGGCATTACTAGATAAGTGATCGCTTGGCACATGGGAGTCGTTGTGATCGTTGAACAGTCACATCGAATTGAGTACAGTATTCCAAGGTCAAAGAATAATCACAGGGATTCACGATATGGACCAGCCTGATACCGCTATTGATACCGCAGCAATACTCCAGATACTTCGCGCACGCCTCCAGGCGCAGCATGATTCAAAGGGCTCGGCACCTCATGGTAGCGGGCCTTTTTTTATAGGGGAATCAGGCCCTGGATCACCTTTTGTCTGGGACGAAGAGATCGCTCAGCGCACTGCCATAGCTTTTACCGAGTTGGGTACCCAGTGGCCTCAGTTTGAACTACGACCCGACCAACTCGCCTTCGCCTATGCCGTTGCACTGGAGGGTAAACGCGCTGTTCAGGGTGACTCAAAGGCATTGGCCCTGGGCATGGGTTGCGGTGAAGGCAAGCAGGACGGTTTCGCCGTGGGCATGCGCGTAGCCTGGGAGTGGGCTATCAGTCAGGATTACCAACCCAAATTTCTTTTCGTCACCTCCACCCCGGATCTGCTGAGCCAGATGGCAGCAAGTCGATCACTGCAGGCTATCAGGGGGCCGAGTCGTGGCCGTGACCACACACTCAAGATCACCGATAGTGCTATCCACCTGCATCAGGGCGGGCACTCCACTCACCGCATTGGTAGCCTGCCCGGTATTCACCTGATCGACAACCAACAGTTGCTACAACTCTCTCTGGATGTCTCCGAGGGTGCCGTCTGTCCTCTATTTGATGGCCTCAGCAAGGTGTACCTCGATGAAGTTCAGGCATGGTTTGCCCACACACCACTGATACGCACCCGATCCGGCGGTGAATATCAGCGTCTATTACAGGAATCTCCCGCATTGGCCGGGGAGCTGGACCGTGAGCTGGAGCTACTGGAGCAGCTTTTTCTTCATGTCCGCCGCCTGACCCATAAACACCCGGAATGGGTGCGCTACAGCAACAAGCGCCATCAACGTCGCTTCGATGATGGGGCGCTCACCCGCAACGGTCACCCCGTACTGCCCACCCTTCACACCAAGCTGAAGAGTAGATACCCCCAGGCAATCGCACAACTCGGCCTGACCAAGCTCAGTGACTTTGCACAGCGCTGTGATCTCTTTGTC
>JBEVXT010000097.1:0-13548 GCA_040505955.1 Sedimenticola sp.
GGGCACCCTTGCCTTCGCCTACATGTTCCCTTCTTCCAAGGGCCATGGCTGGACTTGCACCAGCTAGCCGACTACCATGCCGGTCACACACCCCCTGTTTCGCTACGCTCCACAGGGGGTGCTGCACCCGCAAAAACAAGATCAAAAGCAACAACAAAAACAGAAGCAAAGACAAAACCGGGGCAGCGCCGTCCAGCTGCTAGTAAAATCGAATGTGTAACTTAAACTCTGTGAGTTTTTGTCTTGACTCTGGGGTCCACTTTATAGTGACTATGCACTCCCATCGTATCTAGCTATGGAGATCGAAGCGAAGGCATGTCATCCCCAGTAGCCATGAGGTCGCAAGGCAGGTATCTGAACACGGCGTTCAGTTCATTGGAAACTGGTTGTGAAGTAGTAACGAGCTTGCGATGTTATCGCGCAGCGGACAGTGACAATGACTGCCGAGGCACTAATAGATTATCGAAGGCCGGGTTGAGTTTTGGAACTTGGATATCACAAAAATACTTCACAAGCGTGAAGACTCAGTTACAAATTAAAAATATAAATTCCCGTACAATCCATCTCACTCCTCGAAAGCGGGATATTACTCTGTATGCGGTATTTATGCACTTCAAAGGATAGTCAATTACACCCGAATAAATTTAATCGTCATGGAATCCATGCGTGATTAACTAAATCCCAACATCCTACATTAGTCTTACCGTTATACTTGTAATCACCACACCCACCCGAAATCACACCGGTTAAAGTTAAGCATGATTTAAGTGAATTATCAGTAATACAACCATTGTTATATCTAAAGGCATCAAAGACACTTCCCAAATATGATCTTATACCAGGAATCATATTAGGCTCTATTGAAAGGCAGTCTGCTTGCGATACAAAATAAATCTCGCCTGTACTATAAATCTGATAGTATCCAGCCTCGCGTGGGATAGATTTTTTCTTTTCAGTCATGGATTGGCAATTTACGTAAGTTGTTTTGCCGCCGAATATTGCAGTCGCATCTTGGTAGCTTATAGTGCTATTTATAGGGCTATTATAATTGACAATTGGAGCTGAACTAATAACTGAATCACCCGCCTGAGCAATTGCTAAATACAACCAAGCGCTTGTGACACAAATCAAAGCTTTTTTATATCTCTTGAGCATATAGAACCTCCAATTTATTTGCGATAATCAGAACCCACCTTCAGAGAAGGTAATTGCTGACAAAATGACTAATAACCTACGTATATACAAATGAGTCTTCGACAACCCATTAGTGCCCCGGACGCCCTGATCACTGCCCACTGTGCTCGGCTGCCTACTTTGGGTACCCTCGCGGCACGCTGCGCGCACGACGGATAAACAGTGCGGTCTCACAGCCAGCTGGTATTACCAGCCTTCACCTCGCTTTCAATGACTGGCAACGCTCGTCGATAAAAGACCTCAACCCTCTCAACACCCCATTGCAACATAGCCCAAGAGTGTCGCTACCTCGTGAAAGATTATGGGACATCCACGTCACCAAAATTAACTCGCCTAAGCGGCAGCGCAATGCCCCGACCGTCCTGAATCCGCCACGAATCCGTATGGCACATTGCAGCAATGTTGCTTGTGCACTACTCCAGCATGACTCTGCGGCGTTTCGGATGCGCTCCTTGTATGCCATACATCGCTTCCTGCCAGTCGCAATTCCGGCCATACAGCCGCGCCTACGCCTATCGGGGTTTAATCGCCTCGGTTTCAGCCTTCCATGGGGATCAGCGCATGACACACTCGGTGCAATTAACTGTCACTGAAAGCAATTTTAGTTCAAAATATGAAACCTTTGTTTGTTTCAACTCTTTGTTCACTTTTAATAATTTTTGTGATAGTTATTTTACCGATACTCATTCCTTTTTCTATACGCATAACCTCTTCGCCTTTAGCTATAAGTGCGTAATTTTTGTCAATTCCAGCTACTCTCCAGCCTGGTAATGGATTGTTTCTGTAACCCCACTTCAACCATTCAATACCCTTATTCAGCTCTCTGTTTTTCTTCTCGATTTTAGCAATCCTATTTATCATCTCTTTTGTACCACTCGACATAGAAGTGATTTTTTTTGAGTCTGATTTTAATTTTGTTTTTATAATCTCTACAGTTTTTCTTGGGACACACGGTTGCATTTTTTCATGCATCAGCTGCATATAAATAGGACCTAGTAATATATTTTTTGTTTGATTAGGTTCACTCATAAGGTTATTCAATTGTACTTCAGTACCTTTTTTTTGCTCCTCAGAAGATAGAATGTGATTGTCGTTTATTTCTACAGAGCTCATTTTTACTAGATCACCTCCATCTGTACTGGACTCCATTGTTATAGGCCTATTGACGATATTTACTTTATTTTTGTCTTTAGACACGCTCACCCCCCTATTCAGTTCAGGGATGTGTTTGCCTACCTGCATTTCAGGCATGATTTGAGCTTCTGTCTCTATTTGAACAGTATGTTGCATATCACTAACGCCTAGATGGGTTGGTTTTTTAATATTATGAGATGCCCGAGGAGAACTCATCACTATTGTTGAATAGAAAATGTATCCGCCACCAGCTAGCATGAGTACTAAGCACATTAATATAAGGTACAAAGCCATTTTTACTTTACCTAATGATGAGCTTTCAAATTTATCTTCAACTGTCTTTGTATTTTGCATACTATTCACCCACTTGTTATGTTGAGGTCAAAGTTTAGTTTTTCACGTACATTTTGTAAGAACTAATATTTTCCCAAATTGTGCACTTGGAGTCATCCATCCACCAACAATCAATACTCTTAGCTTTACTTTCCATGATGTACTGGTAAATTTTTCGGCCCAAGACTGTACCGCTTGTATTGGTTGTCCATTGCCATCATTTGAAAACATTGATGGAGCTACATAAATATTTGCGACTTGTGTTGACGGACAGTTTGGCATAGGAATAATAGTATCGCTTTCTACTACTGTTGCATCCTGAATAGATTGAGAAAGTGTTTTACCTTTGATGCTATCGGTAATTTTTTCTGCTGTGATTTCACTTGCGGCAATTGTTCCCACATTTTCAATGTTGTTAAGTGACATATCAATATTAGTATCCATCCTATTTAGCGAAGGTCTACCAGGTACAGCATCTCTGTATAAATTTCCCGCTGTGATATAATCACCTGTAATATATAGCATATTTACTAAATGCGCTGCGCCAGGATTGGGTACAATTGTCGTAAAATCAAATGACCAAGTACCATATGCACCATACGCTGTACCCTTTGCAGCTGTTGATGTATACCAACTCCTCGAAATCCGACCAGAGGGCACATAGCCACCCCTAGCTCCCATACGTGCTGCTGCAGATGGAATGACAGTATCTGCAAGATGAGGATTGTTGGGATCGTCATTTTGTCCGTTAGTTGTAAGTATGATAGCCATCAAATTTCCTAAGCCAACCTTTGTAATATAAATTTCATAGTTCTGATTAAGCGGATTTATATTCGTAAATGTAGGAGGTAATAAATCAAGTGATTTTAATTGTGAAATAGTGACTTTTGTTGGCAGATTGTTGAGTGTATTCATATTTACATTAAGTACAATTTGATTAAAGTGATCTCCTACATAACGTTCAGTGGCATCTGCGACCTGCTTCATATGAGTTGCCAGGCCATGCTCTAGCGTAATACGATTTGACTGTGCTATCCAGTAGGTGACAGAACCCAATAACACCATCATTAATGTAGTTCCTATAAGTACGTCAATAAGCATAACCCCATACTGATTCTTTGGATTTAATTTCATCTATTTTACCCTGGTAATTGACAATATATTATCATTAGGTACAAAACCCGGAACTGTGATGGAGAAATTATGCCCGAAATCTGGGTGATAAAATATGCCATTTTTAGATAAACCAAGCTTTGGATTTTTTTTCGATTTATAAAACAGTCTTTTCATTACATCAAATGACTGCGGCCCCCATACTACAAGATTATTATCAACCATGATTCTATTTTCCCACGGCCCAACATTCATATATCCTTGCGGTAATTCAAGATCAGCTTCAAGTACTTTTCCTGTAACGTTAGGATGTAATTCAATATATTCTTTTACTGCATTGCTATATATAAGATAGTTATCTGCAATTGCGTCGGCATGACCTTGCGATCCCTTGCCTGTTTCCATATCAGAAGTAAATGGCATGAATATGAAAATTAAACTAATTGTAAGGATTGTTATAGTCAGAGAAAACATAATTACTAGGTTACCCTATGGTGAATAAATTACTTTAACAACGACACGCTGATATTCATTTCACGATACAAATATATTACTGCGTATACTATTTATATCATATTTTTTTATGTGCAATGACTGTGCACCCCTTACCAATTAAACCCAACGGCCAGGCATAGATATAACTTATTTCTATGCCTGGCATATAACCATTTTAGAGCGGCAAAATTATCCTCTATGTATTACACCATCATCGCTCTTCACTGGGTTTTAGTGTGATTGCCAGACCATCACATTTAGGGCAAGACTACAGCTAGTATTTGCTAGCGCAACAACGCCTCCGGCGACTTGACTTATGTCAGCTCCATTAATTTTTAGGCTAACCCACTCACCATAACTAAATCCAGCAAGTGAAATACAATCACCTTTAGGAATGTCTGTGTGTGTCATTGTAAACGTTGTTTTTTTAGCCGCATCTACTGCAAATGTTACATCCCCGCCGAATGGATTATGGATGCCAGTGCCAACGATTGCACTCCGTGGGACTACACCGGCTGCTATAACTACAGCATTAGTCACATCAGTATAATCAGCTGGATTACCATATAGTTTACGCAGTTCGTTTCTTGAACTTATAAGTAATGTTTGTGTTTCAGCCAACTGTGCATTTCCTGTTGTGCTGTCTACCAATGTCATTACACCGGCAAGCGATACGAGTACGGCAATGCCTCCAAGTAAGACACTGATAAGTGAAAATCCTTTTTCTTTGTTTCTATTTATGCTGGAAATATTTCTCATGAAATTTACTCCTAGGTTTAAATGAAGAACGAAGATCAAATACCTGACTTGCTCCGATAAAAATCGCCTACTTGAATTTGTAAATCTACAATTCCAATGACGAACCAAAATGCCATGAGTCCAACAATGGCAAATATAAATGAATTGAACATGAATGATTGTGTTTTAACCATCCTTTCGCCCTTTTCAATAAATCGTGTACCTGTTTGCTCTAAATTCTTGTCGAAATTAGGTAGTTCAGAAAGAAGCGATAACTTCCTGACAATCTTTTTATCTGGAAAATTATGGCCTGCCATTTCTAGCGACTTTCCTAATGAAACACCATTCTCCATTTGGTATATCACCTTATTTAATCGCTCACTAAGCCATGGATCCGCAATGGAGTCCATTTGTTTTAGTGACTGAATTGTATTCGCACCAGACTTTGACATTAATGATAAAGATACGAGCCAATTTCCACCATTGACTATTCTGTAAAATGACCATGGTGGAACCAAGTCTGCATATACTCTCACTCTTCCAGTCCAACTTTTCATCGTAAACCCAATCAAAAAAATCACTAGAGCAATGAGCACCACTGGTATAAGTGACCATGGTGATTGGATAAACTGTGAGGCTATATAGAGTGATTTTGGTACCCCAGACCAATATTCAGGTGGCATAACAGATTCAAACTTTGGTATGATCTCAAGTCCCATAAAGTACAGAGATGAAATCGATGTAATGACTCCAAACACTGGAGTTATTGATCCCATAATTGCTTCGTGCTTTATCTTTTTATTTCTTTCTATACTCTTTGATAAACGCATTAATGTATCTACCAGTTTGCCAGCAGAGTCTCCGGCTGTTATAGAAAGTGCTTCCGTGCTTGGTATATATGGCGACAGCGCTTTTGATGGATTCATACCATTGCGTAATCTGTAAGCAACTTCATTTAGAGCAACTGCAGTAATATCTGTTTTTGATTCCTTTAGGTATCCATCTCGAAGGTTGAGGATCGCGCGATTAATTGGAACACCACAATCCAAATATTCAGCTAAATCTTCATATATGTCCATTCTCTTTTCAGGTGATATTTTAATAATTGTTGCGATATATCTCAAGAATTTACCTTGACTTCCTAAATCACTTAATATTTTTTTTAGAGTTATATATATATTCATTTTATTTTCATATTCCATAAATTTAAACTGCACTTTTATTTATCATTTGAACTGCATCTTTAACATCTTTAATTGATGCATTAAATACGTTATTGTCATACGTAAGATAGCCGACAGCATTCTCTGTATGTCTTGGATCGATTAAACCCTCTTTCATTTTCATAATAGCGTGCTCGCGTATTGTTCGAATTTCATTTATCTCTTCACTTTTTCTTTTTATCCAATGGTCACGAGCCTCTGGCACACCTTCGATTCGTACAATATTAAGCAACTCAGGGTCTGTTAAAACAAACTCAGAAAGTACAGTGACGCCGCCAATACCGGTCATATTGCATTTATCACACCCATCCCCAACGATTGATATGTCCATATCGTATGTAGTAGTAACCGTTTCCACCCTTTCTACTAAATCACGTGGTAGTGTATTTTTAAACTCTTTAAATCCCTTTTTGCAGTGATGACAAAGAGTTTCAATGAGCCTTTGATAGGCCACACCAAGCAATAATGAAGGGTCAGCTATTATTTTCTCTGGGCGAGGTGTTTCTATGGTTGTCAGCTGATCAATAATTCGTGTTAAAACATTAAATGCATTGTTGGCATGTATAGTTGCATATACGAGATGACCCGTCATTGCTGCACGCATTGCAAGATGGGCAGATTCAGTGTCTCTTATCTCACCAATTAAAATAACATCAGGATCTGACCGTAAAGCCAATCTGATCGAATCTGAAAATGCTTTTCGTCTTTCGCTCTCATTTTCGTTTCCTGAAACAGATATCTGTCTCACGCCGTTAATGACATACTCAGCCGGTTCTTCAACTGACATAATACACAAGTGAGGTTTATCTTGGTGCAGTGACTCTAGTAGGTGCTTTAGTGTTGTCGATTTACCGGACCCCGTAGTGCCACCAATCAAGACCATCCCACTCGGTTGCATTCTTGTATATTCAAACCCACACACGTGTGATTCATGGTAACCAAGATAGTGAAGTCTGACAGGCATGGACTGCCCACCCATGGTCACATCGTCATTGAGCAAACGGATTACCATAAAATGCCCCCCGTCCTGCGGACCTCGCGCTAAACGTAATGAGGTGACAGTAGGAGGAAGGAAGTCACTGTTTGATATTCTGCCATCTTGGTTTGCTCTAATATTAATATCAGTATCTGCTTCGCCTTCTTGCGCCAGACGATATATAGCTGATATCAAAGCCGTTCCCTTGCTGCTTGTCATTTCCCAATCTCTTACAATAGATATTCTTCGGCGTATACGCATAGAGACAACTGTGTGAGATGCAGTCACATCAATGTGTATATCTGTTGCATGTTGATTGCTCGCTGCTGAAAACAGTGTCTTTGCAATCTTTTGCATATCTGCAATTTTTGTACTGTCATAGTTAGACTTCTTTGCGTCCTTGTGCTTCTGTTGAATTTCCTCATATGAAATTTTATTAAGCGACAGTGATGCATTATCATCCAGGAGTTTTCCTATATACGTTTTCATCAAAGGTGAACGTATTTGGTTTTCATTAATATGAACTATATGCTCATCAATAAAAACCTGATCTATTAAAGGTGTTGGAATATGATGAATATCATTTTTCATATGTATAACCTGAATTATTTTCCAGATACTCCTCCAATATTTCGTGCAGATACCGAAGCATCATGACGAAGCATCATAGGATTAATAATTTCTGGCCTTAATGTTGATGTAGAATATTTCTTATTCGCGAATGGTAATCGTGTATTTTTACCATTTTTGTAAAATATAATACCTTCACCATCAAAATTGACAATTTTACCACCCTTGATTTTTGTATTTATTTTCACAAAATATTTGTACCCTTTTTGATCAACAAGGTCAGCATGACCACTCCCATCTTCCTCAAAGACCATCTTATCTATAAAAAGTAGCGGCCATTTATTTGATATATTTTTTTGCCGATTTTTAGTTGGAGGAGACTCTTTCGCTGGATCAGGTAATAAACCTTTGGTAGGGTGAGTCGAAACTGTTGCCTTAGCAGGTTTATAGTGGTCTATATTTGTAAGATTAGAATGCTTTTGTATTTCAGACATTATTTTAAGCAATGCAAGTCTTTTCTTTGCTTGCTCAAGACAAAATTCAACGCCACTTGCATTTGAAAGAGAGTTGATTGAGGGGCTCCCAGGTTTGCACTCATCCACCCACCCTTTTGCTTGAAGAATATTAGGTAGCATGAGTATTATCAATATATAAATAAGTTTAACGTTGCACATAAAGCTCACCATTCGCCTCCCAACCGTTTCGGTCTTTTGACCAAGAAATATTATTTAAAACAATACCTGGTATCTCTGATAGATGAGTTAAATAATCCCATGGATAAACACCCTGATAACTAAATGACCACTTAAACAAATCCCATGGATACTGATTTTTCTTATCATCATCGTTAAAATCATCACCATCAATAACTTCTGTCAAATTTACACTTTTAATTTGATATCTCCTGGAAATTTCGAGAAATTCGGTCGCGGCAATAATTTTTTCATTAAGGCCAGTTACTCCGCGCTCTCTTGCTTCATGCTTTATTATCGTGACCGTCTGATTTGGTTTTTCAATATTCAGTAAAGCTCCTTCTGGCAGATCCATATATGAACCAAATTTTCCTTTTGACCAAATTACCTGTGATGACTTTTGGTCGCACGACCATTTATCTACTCTCCAGCCTTCATGAAAAACTGGGATTGTTTCAAAAGATGATGAGCATTCATCAACAAGTGCGGTTACCAATGGTATGGACTCCCATGGAGGTACTGCATATGAACTGATTTTTTCCTTTTCAATTGCAATAAGAATTTCACGTTCTATCCGTTTTTTTTCTACATACATACCATACATGGTATGTATGCCTGCTATAAAGACTATGCCTAGTACTGATATGCCAGCTACTACAAATGTTTGCGAAGGTAATTTGTACTCGATAGATTGTAATGATTCCGTTTTGTTCGTGGTTATTTTTACTAATAGACTTTCTATATAAGACTGTGATTCATTAATATCATCGAATTTCTTAACTACCTCAAAGTCCATTTCTTTAAGCTGAGAAAATATATTTATTGCATCTTTTTCTAACCCAAAATAATCACCAGATGGAACAAGATAGCCTTCTGATACTGCATAGACCCATACCCCATCAGGAAATGTAAAATATCCTAGGAATGAATCTGGTAGTTGTGTTAAGAGGGCAACCGCTAAGCTGTATATATTTTTCGCCTTTATCGCTTTATTATCTAATTGAGTGAGTGCAATCTGTCTCCCGCTATTATCATGGCTAACGAAGTGTGTATATTTTTTAACTCTATCAGCCTTCGCTCTTTCTCTTGCAATACTGCGTAGCTTGCTACGATTATTATCTGACACCCACTCCCAATTGAGACCAACTATCCAGTTATTTTTTGCTATTACGAGACAGTTCACAAGATAGATCCTGTAATATTTTTTGCTCTAAGTGTCATAATCACGAGTTCTCTCCTACTGGATGATGTTTCTGACTTACCAGAAATTCCTCTTGCATCCTCTGCAGCACGGTCAACACGATCCACCCCACCAAGAACAATCATTGAGCCGGAGCGTATTGCTACACTTTGCATGAATCTACGCGATCGTGTATTAGGAACTTGAATTGTTTTCCCACTTCCGGTAGACAGCGTAAGAAAATTACGCAAAAATGAAAGATCGATTGAGTATTCGAGCATAATCAGATCATTGCTAATGATGTGCGGTATTGTCGTCAAGGATAGACCAGATGTAGTAAATCCTGCTTCAATGGTTTCAGTTACACCGACCTCACTCGTCGTTACTACTGAAATGCCTGCTAAGTATCCATCTCTTGCAGTAACTTGAATTGGCATTTCACGGTTATTCAGGCTTATTCCTGATCCTGATGCAGCGAGAGTAGCACGTCCATAGCTGTCAAGAACTTTTAACATTGCATTTGTCCCTGCCCATTTTTTAGCGCTACTATTTTCCGTGTCTGACAAGGGGGTAAGAATTGCTGCACTAAGCTCACCCAACCCAGATTGATTCGAAATAGGTGCAGCACCATTAATCCCAAATGCAAACTCTCTTGCCAAACTTGTAAATAGCATATTCATATCAAAAGAATTATCTTTGCTATCAGTAAGTGATAACGTAAAAATATTCAGCTCAACTGCCACTTGGCCTAACTGGACTTGATTATATTTCTCTACTATATCCCCTATCTCATCGAGAATTTCAGGAAGATCCGTCACTATTATCATGCCTGCTGATTCAGATGTTGTGATGCTGCCATTCTCAGTTAATATTCCTGTAATGGTACTTTTTATTTCACTCCAAGGATCAATGTTAAGTGAGCGGGAAAACTGTTGGACGTTTCCTCCGCCACTACTTTCTGATGATGTACTGTCCTCCACTGTATTTGACATTGAACGGCTGGCAGATCGCTTACCTTGGAATTCTGCAATAATATACTTTCGTGTTTCATATTTATAGAATATTATAATTCCATTATCAAATTTCCAGTGTAGGTCAAAATTAGAACAAACAGTGTCGAGTAAATTTTCAAGTGTACCGAAGTAGCGGATTGGCATTTTATTTTCAGTAATGTCAAATGAACCACCTGATTCTGCAGTCTTGCCCTTTTCAGAGGCTACACGTGTAACTATTCCGAATTCTTTTGTTATCTCAGAAGTAATATCCCTAAGCGAAGAAGGCGGCATAATTATTCCTTTTTTACTTTCAAAAATTAATGGAAGTACTTTTCTTTCGGAAAGAGGAATACTCTCCCCTTTTCCAAGATAAACGTAATCACGATACTCAATCAACCGGGGGTTAATTATCTTTAATTGTTCTTCTTTAAGTTTAGTAATTCTCTTCTCATCATAATCTACTTGATTTCTAATCTGTGTCGTATCTGCACACCCACTGATAAGTGTTATAACAACCAGAAAACCTGGAACTATAAGACGGGCTCTCATGAATTATCTCCAGTAATGTTTAGCATAAGAATGCGTTTAGGTGTATTTGGAAATTCTTCGATCTTTATATCAACATTAAAAGCTCGATATGAACGCGCTGTTTCTTCTATGGCATTCAAAAACGTTCCATTAAAACGGGCACCAACATCCACCAAAAGATCATCGTTCTTATCATGTGCCCAGATTACGTGGTAGTTTGCCTTTTCCCCCCATTTTTTAAGTTGTTTTTTCAGACCGCCCGGAACCAATTCCCAAATATTATCCTTGGATTCTCTTGTCGATAAGTTAACTTCTGTATTTTCTTTACCGGTGTTTGCATTTTTTTCTTTTTTCGCACTACCAGACTGCACTTCTACAGGATGTTTGTAATTATCAAATTTTTCAATCTCTACAATATTTGATGAGTAATTATTTACTAAGACTTGCCTTTTATTCCAGTCTACAACAAATGCTATTTCATACCGCTTCCCTATATTTTCAAGCAGTGAGGTAAGATCAACACCAGGGAGCCAGCTTATTTTAATCTTTTTAAGTTCATCAGACTCAATAGTAAAACTCCAACCTGGTTGAAATAACATCTCTAGGGCATGTGGTATTGCGAGATTTGATGCATAACTAGTAACATCCATGCTCCTCTTCAATCCGTGCTCTGTCAGATGTTTATGTTTTTCCTGATTTTTTCGAATAATTCTGTTTTTATTTGGTGATGAATATTTCCTGAGGCTACTTTCAGGCCATATTTTATTTTTGTTTATATTTTCCATATCCGCTCTTTTTACATCACTTTTAAATTCCATATGCGCATGAGCTACTAGGTTATTTCCAAATATTGAAAGCATCATAATAGTTGTAATTAACTTTTTCATATAACCAACTTTGCACGTAAAAACGTGATTATTATTTATCGATGTCACATATGCTCAGTACATTTTTTGTGACGGTTTTATTTCATTTTTTAATCCCAATGAGTGACTCCAGAAAATATTCTTTACTTAGTAGTGATTGATTCATTACGGTTAAGTATAAGCCTTTTGTTTTTAAATTTTGTAGTACTAAAGTATATAAATGGCCTTGAGTGATATATGCGCATTGATGTGTTCTTTTTTAAATTGCGAGGCATTATGATGGATATAACATGTATGATCAGAGTTTTTACTGATACATTCTTTACGCAATATACTTTTTCATTTTATTTAATCCACTGGATAACTGTGGTAATATATCTGTTGTTTTAAATCCGCAAACTGGTCATATATTAAGTACATAATTACTCTATAATTATTTTATGTTTGATTTATTAAGACTGAGTTTACTCCTCATTGATATTCAATATATGGTACTAAAGTATAAATATAACTCTTCCATGATGGAGCGATCTTCCGATCAGGGACGATCCATGATCCAGCTATCACACCAGGCTTGTGCCTGGGCATTGAAGTCATCCAGGTCAGCCCACTGACGTGCTGGCCAGAAATTTCCTCGTATATAATGGATGATGCACTCCATCCTCCATTTTCAATGCCACGACCCACCACCACTTGGCATTGTTCAAAGCGGTAATTGGCCGAGAACTCCAATACTGTGGGATGGAACCGGATTGTCTGTCACTGGAACTCAAGCGCGTTGCTTTTCAGGTTATCATGGAGAAGTACGATGGACCAGCGGCGACGCACACGCATATTAGCAAAGACTAATGTAGCAGGACTTGGGTCGGTTACACCATCAATCCATCAAAAACTAGCACTAAAACAAGCGAGATTATTTTGAATATTGCTCAAAAAAACATTTAACTACATGAAATAATTTAATAAAATATACCTGATAATTATTTAATCTAACTAATGATGGTGCATTTCAGATGAGCAAAAATAATATAAAAAAGCGCGCGAGAATTCTTAGAAAACATAAAATCAGTATTAAAAATACGGTTAAAGAAAAAGTCATATAAGGATCAGCCAAAACCAATAATGACAAGACAGAATATTCATTATGAAATGGGCGACAAGACGCAAGCGATGATCTATGGGGGTACTGGGTGTATCCATAAAAGGGTAAAGAAGATTGGGCTTGATAAAGAGATTGATAATAACCTTAAGCTGCTAAAATACCACAGACCCTATCATGAATCTGATCATGTGCTGAACATAACCTATAACACGCTGCTGGGTGGAAAACGTTTGGAAGACATTGAGCTACGCCGTAATGACGAAGCCTTTATGAATGCAATGGGCGCAGAGCGGATACCGAATCCTACAACGGCGGGACATTTTACGCGACGCTTCGAAAAGAAGGATCTTATATTGCTCATGAAGTGCATCAATAACACACGCGAAAAAGTCTGGTCGAAAGCCCCCAG
>JBEVXT010000098.1:0-2067 GCA_040505955.1 Sedimenticola sp.
TGGGACAAGCCAAAAATAAAACCCGTATGGATGACGGATGATGAATTTAATGCATTACCTGACAAGCTTGAATTACGTGAATTTCGTGTAGCCGGTGTGGTATACGTCACCACGCTATTGCAGAATACAGGGTCAGGTCGAATACAGGGTCAGGTCTAGATTAGATGCTTCCCCGCTGGATGAGATATATTTCACAACCCACCACGAGGAAAGCTTCAAATCTAGACCTGACCCCTTTCTTTTCTAAATAAGTATCGGGTTGATTCTAAACAAGTATTCTTTAAGAAATAGTTCTATTGCATGAAAGAGAGTGAGGATTGCATGTTTACGTGAAGAGTAGCTGTCATCAGAAAGAAAGAATTTCATCCCGACGTTCAATGAATCTACGGCATTTTCATAGATTTCTCTCATCCCGTTACCCTATTTCACATAACGTTTTGGCTAATCGGACGTGTACTGCGGCACGGCGGTGCCTAGATTAACCACTGAGCGAGACCCGCAGTACACGGTTCGCGTTTAGCCATGGGTTAGGCGTTTTGTTGACGTTGCCTTTGACGATTGCTGTTGATGTTATTGTCTTTGATGGTGTCTGTCGCCGTTAGTGCCGTTTCTTTCGTATCGCGCATGGCCATGACCGCTACCATATTTTTCTGGCCCCGATATCCTTAGAACGTCGTTTTTGGGCCTAAAAAGGGCCTTCTAAGCCAGAAAATGGCTGGTTTTTTGGACGATAATTCCCTTTTATCAACATGTTATCTTGGTCCGACCCCTTTCTGCTGTCTATCTTGAGATTCTACGCATATTGGTACACTGGGGTTTCAACTACCCGCAACGGTTTCTTCTTCCCCTTAATGAACCCCTGAATGTGTTCCACGGTTTCTGGTGAAAAATACTGCTCTCCAGTTTCTTGACAAATCCGCGCAGGAACATTCTCAATAATAAAGAATTTACCCTGGTGCTCAAGAGTATAAGTCACTTGTGTATCTACCATGGTTTCATTCATTATCTAACACCTCTCATTTAGTCTTACGGACACGGTCATCGATCCAAAGCTCCGGATCTGGCTGATATAGAGTAATTATCTTTACCAGAGGCCGGCTTGGGTAACTGCACTGAATATGCAGTGGGCGACCGGTTTCTGTATACCCTAATAATAGACAGCTAGAACCGTACTTGTCATTTGGATAATCCTCAACAACAAGTGCATTGTAAGTTACTGCCTCTTCAATTTCAGATACACTAATATTTCTTATGATGCTTTGGTTAACCGCGTGCTTGGAGAATTCATAGTCCCGACATCTTATCTTTGATGCTATTCCTGAGATTATATTCATAATTTACGTAACATATTGGGAATACGTGATTTTTTGCCTAACGCCTCGCATCAGCGGAAGACAAAAGGCGTAGCCTTTTGGATGTCCGACTGCATGCGCTTGTGTGTGCCCGGCATGGGCATGATTTTATGGGGTGTAAGTCCCCTGTACGATATCTGGGAGGATGTCATGTTGACACCTTTAAAAGTACTAGCTGACGGCAAGGTGTGCTCTGGTGACAGACATGCTGAAAGAAGCCCGAGTGCAAACCTGCGAGCCAACGAACAGAAACTGTATATAAGGCCGAACCCCAGGGCGAGTCAGCACAACATGACGAAGCCCAGCCAGATCTCTGGGGGATGGTAAATGCAAGTGGTTGCCTACAGGGATGTAGGTAAGGGGCGTGAGCAGGACGCGGAAGCCTTGTGCAGGGAAAGATCATGCTCTTACCCGGGGAGATCTGCCCAGCTTTGCGCTCACCGTTGGTGGGAGCGCTCCATGTAGTAATGCATGGGGTGACTGGGCAGAAGTCAGCAGAGGGCATAGTAGTGGATTCTTAACAGATGAAGCGAAGGCCTGAAGCCAAAAGAGAAAATTTCGCATCATGCTCTATTCTCAGTTTGAGCCGACCGGCTCTCGTAAGAGGTGATAGGCGCGTTGGTAAGTACGTTATTTTCAAGGTTAATCAAGTTTCTGTACCCTGGTTAGCTTGTCCGACTACGGTTCGACACTTTTGGTAACCGCCATGGTACGG
>JBEVXT010000099.1:0-6595 GCA_040505955.1 Sedimenticola sp.
GCAGAGCTTACCGCACTCCTCTTCCGTACCTACGGTGATGCGCAGAAACTGATCAATGCGCGGTTTGTTGAAATAGCGCACGATAATCCCCTTCTCTCGCAGCCGTTGTGCAACCATTTCGGCACTCTCTTCCGGGTGGCGAGCAAAGAGAAAATTGGCTGCGGACGGCAGCACCTGGAAGCCGAGTCCCTGCAGGGTGACCGCCAGCGCGTCGCGGGAAGTGATGATCCTTTGCCGACACTGCTCAAAGTACTCCAGATCCTCCATCGCCACGGCGCCGCCGGTAATGGCAAAGCGATCCAGAGGGTATGAGTTGAAGCTGTTTTTAACCCGCTCCAGTGCTTCGATCAACGCTTCATCACCGAGGGCGAAGCCAACGCGCAGACCGGCCAGGGAGCGTGATTTTGACAGGGTCTGGATCACCAGCAGGTTGGGGTAGTGTGCCACCAGGGCGGCGGCACTGTCGCCGCCAAAGTCGATATAGGCCTCATCAACCACCACCACCGAATCACGGTTCGCCTCAAGCAGCGACTCAATAGCCGCGAGGGGCAGCAGACAGCCGGTGGGTGCGTTGGGGTTGGAGAAGATAATGCCGCCGTTGGGCCGCCGGTAATCCGCCAGATCAATCTCGAAGCGATCATTGAGAGGGATTGTCAGACAATCGACACCATAGAGCCCGCAGTAAACCGGATAAAAGCTGTAGCTGATATCCGGAGCGAGAATTGGCTGGGACTGCTTGAGTAGCGCCTGGAAGGTGTGGGCGAGCACCTCATCCGAGCCGTTGCCGACAAATACCTGGCGTGGTGAGAGGTCGTAGAAGTCGGCCACCGCCTCCTTCAACCGATCGCCATTGGGATCGGGATAGAGACGCAGGCTCTCCACCGCCTCCTCCTTCAGCGCTGCCAACACTTTGGCTGAAGGGCCGTAGGGGTTTTCATTGGTATTGAGCTTGACCAGTGCCGTTCCCTTGGGCTGTTCGCCCGGCACATAGGGGGTCAGTTTGTCTACCAACGCACTCCAGAAACGGCTCATATGAAACTCCTGTTGATCAGACTCAACTCTCTTAAATTTAAAGTAACCATTCAGCTCACCCCTGAAATCCGCCGCTTCTGAGTTACAAAATTATCATTTGCACACATAAACTCGCATTTCGTGCCTTTTTATCCTTAAACCGGCTCTGTAGAAAAATCCTGAAAACCATAGTTATGGTGGAACAGAGGTGCTGTAGGAGCGAACTTGTTCGCGATGGACTACGAAACGAGCTCTTCGCGAACAAGTTCGCTCCTACACCTGAGTTCCAGGCCACCGTACTGAATAGTTACAATTTAAATTGGCTAAATTAGCCGGAAATAAACGCAAATATGACCAATGCTGGAAATATCTGCGCTCATTTGCGGCTTATCTATCCCAGCACAAACTCAAACTTCAGCCACCAACTCACAAACGCGACTCACCTGCTCATCTGTCATGGCGGGAAAGATCGGCAGTGAGAGGGTCTCATTGCAGAGACTATCCACCACCGGCAGGTCACCCACCTGATAGCCCAGATCCTGGTAGATCGCCTGGAGGTGTAGCCCCAGCGGGTAGCACTGGCTGTTGCCCACCTTGTTCTCATTGAGATGCGCCCGCAGGGCATCCCGGCGTGGATGGCGAATGGTGTAGAGATTAAAGGCGTGGCGACCACCGGCCGGGCGTACCGGGGTGATCAGGCCAAGGTCTGCTAAAAGGTGATCATACTGATCAGCCACCCAATTACGGGCGGCAATATCCTCTTCCAGTTTACCCAGCTTGATGCGCAGCAGTGCTGCCTGCACCTCATCCAGACGGCTGTTGTAGCCCAGCTCATCGTGGGTGAAGGGTGCGCTTGCGCCATGATTTCGCAGCTTCAGCAGACGCGCTTTCACCTCATCACTGTTGGTGGTAATCAGACCGCCGTCACCGTAGCAGCCGAGTACCTTGGTGGGGTAGAAGCTAAAACAGCCACTATCACCGAGACTGCCTACAGTCGCCCCACCATGGCGGGCGCCAAATGCTTGGGCGCCATCTTCAATGACCCGCAGGTTGTGCTCTTGGGCTATGGCGTTGATTGCGCTCATATCCGCCGGATTACCGAAGATATGTACCGGCAGAATCGCCTTGGTACGATCCGTCACCCTGACGGCGGCACTGGCGGGATCGAGATTAAAACTATCTTCCTCGATATCGGCAAACACCGGGGTCGCCCCTACTATCGAGATCGCCTCGGCGGTGGCAAAAAAGGTAAAGGGGGTGGTGATCACCTCATCGCCGGGGCCGATATCCTGCGCCCGCAACGACATCACCAGGGCATCGGTGCCGTTGGCGACAGCGATTGCGTGTTGCGTGCCTACATAGGCTGCCGCCTCTTCCTCAAATGCCCGCACGTTGGGGCCGAGAATAAAGGCACCGGTGGCACCCGCCCCTTCGATGGCACTGAACCACTCATCCTTAAGCGCGGTGAACTCCTGCTGGAGTGAGAGGTAGGGCACGCCCTGTGGAACTGCTTGGTCTGTCATTACAATTTCCGGCTAAATTTAAAAATTTGCTCTGTTATTGATCAGGTAGCGGGCGTTTCAAGGCGCCCCATGATCTGCTCCTTAACCCGCAGCGCCACTTCAAGCGCCTCCAGCCCCACCTTACCATCGACCAGTGGCGGTCGCTTAAAACTGACGCAGTCAACAAATGCCGCCAACTCCGCATCCAGCGGTTTGACCGGTTCAATATCGACCTTTTCGGCCACCACTTCCGGCCACTCCTCACCCGGGCGCGGCCGCGGATAAGCGGTCTCGATGCGCTGTTCGATAAAATCGAGGGATTCGTAACGGTTCTCCTCAAACACGCGGATGCGCCGCATCTTCTTCTCCGACACGCGGCTGGCGATGACGTTGGCAACGGTACCGTTGGCAAACTCCAGGCGGGCATTGGCGATATCAACATGGGCGGTGAGTACCGGCGTACCGACTGCGGAGATGGAGGTAATCTCCGACTTCACCAGTGAGAGAATGATATCAATATCGTGAATCATCAGGTCGGATACCACATCCACATCGGTTGCCCGGGCGACAAACCCCCCCATGCGGTGGGCCTCGATAAAGCGTGGCCTGTTAATCCGGTCGGCGAGGGCCATTACCCCGGCATTGAACCGCTCCAGGTGACCGATCTGCAGGATCGCCCCACTCTTCCTGGCAAGCTCGACAATCTCCCGTCCATCCTCGACGGTGGAGGCGATCGGCTTCTCCAGCAGCATGTGTATGCCTTGCTCCAGAAACGAGCGCGACTCATCGAGATGGAGTGAGGTCGGCACCACGATGCTCACTGCATCGATATGCCCGATCAGATCCCTCCCCCGCTGGAACACCTTGCAGCCGGCCTCATCCGCCACCCGTGCGGCAGTCTCACCGTTACTGTCGACGACACCGACCAGCTCCACATTGGGCATACGGGAATAGATCAGGGCATGAAAACGCCCGAGATAACCGACACCAACCACTCCAACACGCAATTTTTCACTCATGAGCCACCCAAAATATGCTGATTTGCCCGCGGGCCGGGAAAACTCCCGACCAAAGGATAGAGATTTTAAACTATTCCCCGCCTTGGATGATATTTTGCGTGGATAATTTTCTCTATTCGGTTAGCCACAAATTGGTAGTGATCACTTTTTCTCCTCTTCCCCCTCTTCGCCCTTTGCCGTCTCATCAACCGCGCCGGACTCCAGCAACAGCTGCTTGATCGACTCATACTTACCGAGGGTGGTACGGGAGAGGGCGCTGAAGCCCGCCGTATTTTTCAGGTTAACATCAGAACCCGCCATGATCAGGGCCACTACTGCATCGTAGTGACCAAAGGCCGCTGCCTCCATCAGTGCAGTATTGCCAGCGCCATCAACTGCGTTGACATCGGCACCGGCGCCAATCAGCACCCGCAAGGTGCGTACGTTGCCGTTGAAGGCCGCCAGCACCAACACCGGCCGGCCAGCGGGGTTTTTAGCATTGGCATCCCCCCCCTGTGATATCAGATCCTGCACCCGTTGTACCTGGCCAAGACCGGCGGCGCTCAGCAGCAGGACGTTGTTGTCCGCCGCCTGAAGAGAGGCTGCCATCAGCAGCAGTAAAGACACCAGCATCTGTTTCATCTTATCTCCTGTAACCACTCTGTATTATCTTGTTAACTCGAAACACACGGCATTTCCACCTTGCTTTTCCCCGCCACTGCCGATACCGTTTAATCAACCTCTCAAGAAGTAATTATAGTCGGTAAGATGTCCATAGAACCCAACCAAACCATAAAGATCGATGTGCAGTCACGCTACATCGAAGAGCAGTCACGCCCCGGCGATGACCATTATGTCTTCGCCTACACCATCACCATCCGCAATACCGGCACAGTAGCCGCCCGATTGATGAGCCGTCACTGGATCATCACCGATGCCGACGGCGGCGTCCAGGATATCCATGGCGACGGCGTGGTCGGACAGCAACCCTTCCTTAAACCCGGGGAGGATTTCAGCTACACCAGCGGCACTGCACTAAAAACCCCTGTTGGAAGCATGCAGGGCAGCTACCAGATGCGCTCCGAAGAGGGTCGGCATTTCGACGCCTCCATTCCACCTTTTTCCCTGGCCTACCCAAAGCTGGTTCATTGATGGCCCGGCACAGCGGCGCGGAGGTTTGATGTGGCTGTATATGCCATAGGCGATATACAGGGTTGCTACAATGAGCTGATGCGGCTGCTTGAGGCGATTGACTTCGACCCGGCCAAAGACACCCTCTGGTTTGCCGGCGACCTGGTCAACCGCGGGCCCGGCTCACTGCAGGTGCTGCGCTTTGTCCGCAAGCTGGGACGACACGCTGTCACGGTTCTCGGCAATCACGACCTCCACCTGCTGGCGATCTCCCAGGGTAACCTCAAACACAAGGGGAAAGACCACACCCTCGACCCGATTCTCAAAGCCCGCGACCGCGATGAATTACTGGCGTGGCTGCGCCACCGACCGCTGATGCATCATGATAAGAAGCGCGGCTTCAGCCTGGTTCATGCCGGCCTCCCCCCCCAGTGGAGCATTGCCACCGCTCTCAAGTGTTCACAGCAGGTGGAGACAACCCTCCAGGGGGATGGTTTCGCCGACTACTGCTTACAGATGTATGGCAACCAACCCGACCGCTGGTCCAGCAAACTTCGCGGCATGGATCGCCTCCGTTTTATTACCAACTGCTTCACTCGTATACGCTACTGCAGCACCTCAGGAAGATTGGCCATGAATGAGAAGGGCGCTCCGGGGAAGCAGAGCAAGGGTCTCCTTCCCTGGTTTGAACATCCCCAACGCAGCAGCCGCAACGACCGTATCCTCTTCGGGCACTGGTCGACTCTGGGCTACCGTGCGCAGAACAACACCTGGGCGCTGGACACCGGCTGTCTATGGGGCGGCCGCCTTACCGCCCTGAGAGTATTCAAAAAGAGGACGCCAAAACCATTCCATCTGAACTGTCCCGGCGCCAAACGCCCCGACTCGGCAAAATAACAGGGGGGGCTCACCGTAGGAGTGCCGGCTACCCGAAGCCCCGTGCGAGACGGATCAGGGTGCAACCCGCTCCAGAGTGATGAAGGTATAGGGGTGGGGGTTCTTCTCATCCGCCGTATGACTCTCCCGCCCTGACTCACGCCACTCAGACTCATCAAAAGAGGGAAACCAGGCATCACCCTCTACCTCTGCGTGAACCCGGGTGAGATGGATGCGCCGAACCTGCGGCAGTATCTGCTGATAGAGGTTTGCACCACCCACCACCATCACCTCTGCCGCTCCCACCGCCGCGCTCAGGGCCTCATCAATGGAGTGAACCACCCGACACCCCGGAGCCTGATAACCCTGTTCGCCGGTGATCACAATATGCTCACGCCCGGGCAGCAGGCCCGGCAGTGACTCCCAGGTCTTGCGCCCCATTATCATCGGCTTGCCCATGGTAAGAGCCTTGAAGTGCTGCAGATCGGCAGGTAACCGCCAGGGCAGGCTATTTCCCTTGCCGATAACACCGTTCTCCGCCACTGCGGCGATCAGTGTAATGAGGGGGGGCTGATTCTTCATGGATGAGATGATATCACCCATCCTTTGTTGGCAGGGGTCGGAGTCGATTGCGTTGAATATCTCAGGAAATATTCGCTATTTCGGCGCAATCGACTCCGACCCCGAGTAGGAAACCCATTATCGATAGAGTCCAACTCCAAAACTTGAGTAATAAATCCCGAACCACAACGAAAGAGACCCGCCGTGGCGGGTCTTTCTCTGCGGGATAGCCTGCACAGCATCCCAAATCAGTGGCAAATCTCAAACTCCGCCTCGATCATCATATCCATGATCACTTCCATCTCAACCGGGAAGGTCTCGGCAACTTCACGCCACTCAGCGCAGTCCACACTCAATGCATCACTCATGACGCCAACCTTGATTAAGAATTTAATTGAACACTAATATAGCATAAATTGATGGGAGGTCAAGCTAGGAGCCTGTCCGAGAATAGGAACCGTAGCGAGGGGAAGCCATTTTGAGTCAGATTTTTCGATTAAATGAGGCGAATATTGG
>JBEVXT010000100.1:0-26554 GCA_040505955.1 Sedimenticola sp.
CTTCACAATCGAAGCCCTGACCGGTATCCAGACACCGCTACGGCACCACCATCTCCCGCATCAACAGCACCACTCAGGCCAAGTGTGGGCATGAGTGTAACGACACCGGTACATGACATGTAGTAGGTAGCATAATCTGTAACCGGTCATAACCAAAGGAGAGGATTATGTCTGAACCGATAAGTTGGTCCCTTAGCGCTGGCAGTGCATCAGGTGGCGGAGTCAATATCTCAGGGAAAACCGAGGCCGATGCCACCACTGTTGCATCACTCACCCTCGCGCCAAAAATGAACCAGGCGAAAGAGTTGGCGATGCAAATCGGAGATGTCTCCAAGGTAGAGTTGCTGATCATCTCTTCTACTATCAATGATGGTTCCATAGAAATTAAGGCAGATGGGGCCAGCGCCATCGCCCTGTCAGGGCCGCTGGTGCTCTTTGGCCCCTCCGTCAAACTATTTGCCGGAGATCTGGACAAACTGACTGTCCAGAACAAGTCTCAGGACAACGATGCCAGCGCTGTTCTGGAAATTTTAATTTCACGCAAACTTCAATAACAGTGCGCTTATGCACACTCTTTCCCGTCTTCAACAGGCTTGCGCCTATGACCTGGCAGTGACAAGGAGGCTTACATGATTAATCCCGCCTATCCCGGCGTATACATTCAGGAACTTGACTCTGGTGTTCGGACCGTCTCCGGTGTTCCGACATCCATCGCCGCCTTTGTCGGGCGGGCAAAAAGAGGGCCTGTCAACCAACCGGTCTCCTGTTTCAATTTTGGAGAGTTTTCCCGGCGCTTCGGTGGCTTGTGGACAAACAGCACCCTCTCCTATTGTGTGGATGACTTCTATGCAAACGGTGGTGGCCAGTGTGCAATTGTGCGCCTGTTCAAACCGAAGGCCGCCTCCGACGGTTATGCAAAACTGACCATAGGGGCCCTGAAACTGATCGCATCAAGCCCCGGTTCATGGGGGAATGGCCTATCGGGCAAGGCTCTCCATCCCACCACTTTCGATCCCGTCGGCGCCAAGGCGGCAGCAGCAAAATACGGACTTGATGAAGACGACCTCTTCGATCTTATCATCGAGGAGAGCGCAACCGGGGCAAGTGAAGTTTATCGAAACCTCACTGTCCGTAGTGATGGCGGTGAGCGCCGGTTTGATCGTGTGTTTGCAGCCCAGTCAAGTTTGGTCACAGCGAAATTTGACAACAATGGTGATCCCATACTCGGATCAAGGCCCGCCCACGACGCAGAGGGAAAAGCTCAGGATGGGGATGACGGCGATGCGCTAGATGATGCCGCCTATATTGGTAGTGAAGATGAGAAGACCGGTATCTATGCACTGAAAAAGGCGGACATTTTCAACCTTCTGTGCATACCACCAGAGCAGCGTGACGGCACCATAGGGGATACAGTGCGCGCCGCCGCTGCAAAGTTCGCCAAGGAGAGCCGGAGCCTGTTTATCGTCGACCCACCCGCAGCTTGGGATGCCAAGCCCGACAGCGCTGCGGCTGAGGTAAAGAAGGCACAGCTTGCCAAACCGCTCGTTGACCTTTCGACAGCGGACTATGCTGCGGTCTACTTTCCTCGTCTAAAGAAGGCTGACAAGCTGCGTAGTGGCCAGATCGATATTTTCCCGCCATGCGGCGCCGTTGCCGGGGTTATAGCACGCACTGATGTTGAACGGGGCATCTGGAAGGCACCGGCCGGCATCGGTGCCAGCATTGCAGGTATCGATGCCCTGACGGTTCGCATGACCGATGGTGAAAACGGCCTGCTCAACCCGTTGGGCATCAACTGCCTGCGCAGCCTGCCCAATATCGGCCAGGTGGTATGGGGCGCACGCACGGCCAAGGGCTCCGATCAGCTCTCCGACGACTACAAGTACGTGTCGGTTCGACGGCTGGCGCTCTATATCGAGGAGAGCCTGTTCCGAGGAACACAGTGGGTGGTTTTTGAAGGCAATGACGAGCCGCTCTGGACGCAGATTCGCCTCTCGGTAGGCGCATTCATGCAGCGCCTTTTCCAACAGGGGGCATTTCAGGGAACAAGCCCACGGGAAGCCTACTTCATCAAGTGCGACAGTGAAACGACCACTCAGGACGACATCAACCGGGGCATTGTCAACATACTGGTTGGCTTTGCACCTTTGCAGCCTGCCGAGTTCGTCATCATCTCCATACAGCAGATTCGCAGCGCCAGCTGAACAGAGGGTAATAAGCCATGCCGAAATTCACTACGAACAGCCACCGCTTCGATCCTTATAAAACATACAAATTCCGGGTGCGCCTGCCCGATGGTCAGTATGTCGCCGGGGTCAGCAAAGTCAGCGCGCTCAAACGTACCACCGAAGTGGTCAAACACCGCGAGGGAGGTGATCCATCGACTTCCCGAAAGTCACCGGGTCAGACCGAGTATGAGGCGATAACCCTTGAGCGGGGTGTTACTCATGAT
Organism: Sedimenticola sp.; assembly: GCA_040505955.1. Taxonomy (GTDB): domain Bacteria; phylum Pseudomonadota; class Gammaproteobacteria; order Chromatiales; family Chromatiaceae; genus Vondammii. The sequence goes on from JBEVXT010000100.1 coordinate 2,453, forward strand.
AAGCAGTTTGAGATGTGGGCCAACAAAGTTTGGAACTACGGTTCCGGCCTGGGTGCGGAAGTATCACTGAAGGATTTCCGCAAGGATCTCGTGCTCGAAATATACAACGAAAGCGGCCAGCTTGCCCTCGCCTACAAGCTTTACCGCTGCTGGCCTTCCGAGTTTCAAGCCTTTCCCGATCTGGATGCCTCCGCCAGTGCAGTGGCGATTCAGACACTGAAGCTGGAAAATGAAGGTTTCGAACGGGACTATGATGTTGCCGAGCCGAGCGAACCAAGCTTCGATAATCCGCAGCCGTAAGAGAAGCACACTCATGCCCGGACTGCATGCGGATCAACTCCTGCTCCTCAATGATCTGAGCAGCACAACCTCACCGACGGAATGGTCCGTGAGAGCACTGCGCATTGCTCATCCATCCCTGTCGGAGGATGAGATCATGGTCATGCCTATGGGTACCCGTGACACACTGCTGATGGATATCCGAAGTGCTACCTTCGGCCCCCGCCTGACAGCACAACAAAAGTGCAATGCTTGTACAGAGGTGTTCGAGATCAGCATCACTGCTGAAGAGGTTGGACTTGTTCAGGGGGGAGAGAGCGACACCTCCTACCATCAAACGGTCGATACTGACCGTGGCCGGATCGATATCAGGGCGGTCATGGTGGGGGATCTGATAGCGGTTGAACATATTGCTGATGAGAAGAAGGCAGCACAGACTCTGGCACGCCGCATCTGCTCCAGTGAAATGGTTCAGATTGATGAGAGGGATATGGAGGTAGTAACTAAGGCGACCGAAAACCTCGATCCACGTGCCGATATCTGGATTACAGCCAACTGCCCTGAGTGTGGAACAGACCAGCACTTCATGTTCGATGTAACCGGCTACTTCCAAACAGAGATAGAGCGGAGTGCACATCGACTCATGCATGAAGTTGCCGAAATCGCCAGTGTCTATCACTGGTCTGAGCGCGACATACTGGCCATGGCCCCTGCCAGGAGGCGCTTTTACCTGCAGGAAGCTACTCCACAATGACAACGGGATTCCTGCACAATATCGTTCGTAAAAAAGCAAGGCGTCACGCTGGCAATATACTGAAGCCGCGTCCCCCAGCCCCTTTTGAGCAGGCTGGCGACACCCACTCCCCCCTGGATTATCGTCAGGATGAAGAGCACCCCTATCAGCCTTCAATGGCTTTGCAGCAGCATGGGGCACCACCACCGGTAACCACAATTCCAAGCATGTCCAGCCCTCAACACGGGAAGGTCGCCACACCGACTGCCCAGATGACCGCCGGTGATCCGGCACCACTTAAGAACGCAGCCGCTGCCGGGAACCCCTCCCCTGTGGTAACTCCTGAACGGGGCACCCTACCGGACACTTCCTCGACAGTGCGGGCAGTTGTCAGCCCTGTAAATGCCTCTTCAGAAAGCGAGCCTGGAGGCAACGATACTGTCACCGGCAGCATGACAGAGAGGCTGCCACACACACCTCCGGCCACTCCAGGCGAAAGTCTGACGGCATCACCAGCGGCAAGGCCCCAGGCCCGCCGCCGCGCCGCCACACCTGTGGCGAAAGTGATGAATTCCGGGCACAGTCACTCCACACAAGCAGTGAGCGGCCGGCAACGTCAACAGACCGTTACAGGCAATCTGGAGGTGCCTTCCGCTGATCCCATCCTTCCCCTTTCCACACCCCAGGAGGGTCGGCCATCCACCAGCCGGAATACGCAGGCTCAGGCTACTGAGCCTGTCCAAGAGAGCCTGACACATGATGCCCTGGCAATGAACAACCCTCCCGATAAGAAACCATCGGTAGAGATCACCTACCCGATGGGGGAGCAAAATAACCCAGACCGGGAGGATGAAACGTCTGTTCATATAAGCTCTACCCCCGTGAAGCATCCGGAGTCCCAACCTTACCCCAGCGAAAGTGTTAATGGGGCAACAGGCGGCACTGTCGAGATCCATATCGGACACATCAACATCCATGTCCCCAACACGGAACCCGGTGGTGCCAAGCGCTCACAGCCGGAGTCACGAGCCCTCTCCCTGGACAGTTTCCTTGCTGAGAGTGGAGGGGTATGAGCGACTATCGCGCCATCTCCGCAGTCACCGCGACCCTGCGTCGCGCGGTTCAGTCTGCGTGCAGTGCAGCGGTACAGAATGCCACGGTGACCCTAGGAGCGCCCAGTGCAAAACTTGCCCAGGAGGGCAAGGCGACAGTCAACCTTCATCTCTACCGGGTACAGCCGAACAATCAGCTGACCAACAGCCATCTGCCGACACGCCGCCAGGGTGGCGACACCCTTGGGCCCACTACCCTGGCCCTCGATCTGCACTATATCTTCAGCTTCTACGGTGATGCCGAAACCTTTGTACCGGAGCGAATGCTGGGAGCGGTAAGCCTGGCTATGGAACAGGTACCCATACTTGGCCGTGAAGCGATCAAGCGAGCCATCGAAGACAATGATGAGCTGAAAACGAGTGATCTTGCCGAGGCGGTCTCCCGGGTACGGTTTACACGAGACATGATGACCCTCGACGACTTCTCCAAGATCTGGTCGGTCTTCTACCAGGTGCCCTATGCCCTCTCGGTGGCCTATGTCGGCAGCCATGTGCTGCTCGAAACAGCAGAGCCGTTACCGCCGCCGCTGCCGGTTGCGCAAGGTGCGGTTCATGTGTCCTCCCTACTCCACCAGACCCTCACTATCGCAGGTGGCGATCCTCAGGGAAAAAGCCCGGCGCTGTGGGGTAGCAAGCTCCATATCCTCGGCAATGGGATCGGCAGACCCGGCTCCACCCTGGTCATTGGCGACCATAAGATCGACATCAACGATGAGCATGTCACAGAAGCGGGTATCGTGATCGAACTCGCCCCCGCAAGCTTTGCAGGAGATGAACTGCCGGCCGGTATCTACAGTGTCCGGCTGCTGACCCCTCCGGCCCAGACAGGAACCCCCGAGCACCTGCGCTTCAGCACCAACAGTATCGCCATCGCTATCCATCCTACTATCACGGTGCCGGCCAACGGGGTTGTTGCCAACAACCAGAATGGGAAGGTGGCTGGATCTATTAAGATCCGCTTCTCGCCCGCCATTGCCAAGGGGCAGTCGGTGGCGGCAATTCTCGACAACCGGGATCCAACCAAACCCGGCAGCCATATACTGGCACCGGAGCCGCTGGTCGATGGTGACTACCCGGCAGCTGAGATGACATTCAACTTCTCAGACATTCCGGCAGGTAGCTATCTCCTGCGTACCCAGGTGGATGGACTGGCAAGCCCGGTCGAAATCGATGAGAACCCCGGCAGCATCCACTTTGGGAAGATCAAGGGACCGGTGGTGCAGTTGTCATGAACAAACAGCAGACCGTCACCCTTGCCGAAACCTTTCCCACCGTGCGCCGATGGCTGGAGGGCGAGGAGAGACCCGATCCGCCCATGAGCAGTGCCGACCTGCTTGCGGATCAGTTTGGCCTCGACCCCTTTCAGCGCAATATTCTGCTGCTCTGTGCCTATGCCGCCCTGGAGCCTGAGGCGGGTCGGCTGATCTCCGGGCTGCATAACGATTCGCAGCATAGCTACGTCACCACCGGTCTGGCACTCGCCAGACTGCCCGATGCACACTGGCAGGGGGTTGCTGCTGGCGGCGCCTTGCGGGGACAGCTGCTCGCCCATGCCGCCGACGGTGACGGCAGTATCAACCGCAGGCTTGATCTTGCAGAATCGGTACTCTTCAACCTGCTCGGCAGCCCGACCCTGTCGAGTGAGCTGGTGATGATGTCCCGCCTTATCGAAGCACCGGAAATACTCTCCCCAAACCGGATGCGCCTGAGTGAAAAGTTGGCGGCATGGCTCTCCCCCGGGCGCACCGAGATCGTCCAGCTGTGTGGCCATGATGCAACGGGCAAGGAGCAGGCCTATGCAAGAGCAGCAGGGCGCCATGGCCGCCAGGCCTACCTTCTCAACGCGGCCTCCCTGCCCTCCAATGTCCAGGAGCTTGGTGTGCTGGCTAGAAAGTGGCGGCGTGACCTCCAGTTGGTCGATGGCACACTACTGATCGATGCCGCCCTTGTCTCCGATGACCGGCAGACCTCTCTGTTTGCCGACCTGATCGACTGGCCCATGGCCATCTCAACACCCGAAGCGATCAACATCGGCAACCGCCCCTCCGTTCAACTTACCGTGCCGCGCATGACTGCCGCCGAGCAGATTCCAGTCTGGCGGGAGCACCTTGGCCCCCTGGCAGAGCGACTTAACGGCTCGGTTGAGAAGATGTCCGTCTTCTTCTCCGTCTCACCGGAACAGGTGAAAAGCGTGGCGGGAGATCTCAATGCCCATCTGGACGGCATGGGAGAAGCCAGCGACAACCAGCGCAGTAATACCGTGGAGAATGAGACCCGGCAGCTGGCGGACATCGCCTGGAGAAGCTGCCGCCGACTCAGCCGGCCGCGCCTGGATGATCTCGCCCGGCGGATAGAGAGCCGTTCCAGTTGGGAAGACCTGATTCTGCCACCACGCCAAAAACGAGTCCTTAGTGCGATTGCCGCCCAGGTGCGCCACCGCAGTGCCGTTTATGAGGAGTGGGGGTTCGGTGAGCGCTACATGGGGAGAGGACTGGGTGTGAGCGCCCTCTTCTCCGGTCCTTCCGGGGCAGGCAAAAGCATGGCCGGGGAGGTACTCGGTAGCGAACTCAGCCTGGACGTCTATCGGGTCGATCTCTCGGCTATTGTCTCCAAGTGGGTGGGCGAGACAGAGAAAAACCTGCGCCGGGTATTCGATACCGCCGAAGAAGGAAGTGCCATACTCCAGTTCGATGAGGCGGATGCACTGTTCGGCAGGCGCTCCGAAGTCAAGGACAGCCATGACCGGCACGCCAACATCGAGGTCAGTTACCTGCTGCAACGGCTTGAGGAGTACCGGGGGCTGACTATCCTGACCACCAACCTGCGTAATAACATTGACGATGCTTTCATGCGGCGGCTGCGTTTCGTGGTCGATTTCAAATTTCCCAACCTGATCGAACGCATCGCCATCTGGCAACGGATTTTTCCGGGGGATACCCCCCTGGCCGATGTCGACTTCAATACCCTGGGGCAACTCAATGTCTCCGGTGGATCGATTCGCAATATAGCCCTCACTGCGGCATTTATTGCCGCCGAGGAGAAAAGCGATGTCGCCATGACCCACCTCTATGACGCCGCCAGGCTGGAGTATGAAAAATCGGGCCGGGTCATGACCGACGGTGAACTCATGGGGTGGCAGCGATGACGATGAAGCAGAACGTCCGCGTGCATATCGACCGGCTGACCATCCACGGTGTGGATGCCGCCAAAGCCGCACAACTGCGTCACGCCCTGACCCATGAACTTCAACGGGTACTGACCGGACATATAGAGAGCGGTGGCCAGCTTACAGCGAAGACCACTCCCTCCCTGGGCCTCGCCCTCGGCGCCGTTGAAGGGTTGACCAGGCAGGGCAGCGAGGCAGGGCGACAAATCGCACATGCACTGATAGGAAAAAGCAGTGTTACATCGACAGAGGGCGGTCGCCGGTGAGCAAGGCAATGGCCATAAACAGCCCCCGGCATGCGCCACCCGCCGTGGCGAAGGCCGCCCCTGCCCAGGCCAGGCGGCGAAACAGAGAGGTCTCCTCTCCCCGGTTGCTGACCTCGCTCTCTTCGATTCCGGCGGCACCCGTGCAACGCAAATGCGCAGCCTGTGCCAGAGAGGATAAGGAGAAGGCAGCGATCCAACCCCGCCTGGAAGTGGGCGAGGCAAATGACAAGTACGAGAGCGAGGCCGACCACATCGCCGGAAAGGTGATGGCAATGCGCACCACCGACCTGACGACGGCCAGTGGTGCGGATAACAGCGTACAGCGTGCCTGCAGCAGCTGTAGTGCCGCTCAGGATGATGAAGTACAGGCACGCAGATCAACAACAACATCGAGTGCCGGGAAAGCGCCTGCTGAGCCACGACTGCAACGGAAAGCGAGCGATAAACTGGAGGAGGATAGCCCCAAGGCAAGGATGCGCAGTGACAACCAGGGATCAGAGCAGATAGCCGCCACCGACAGTCAGCTCACCAGCGGCGGCACCCCACTCGCCCCCGCTACCCAATCCTTTTTCGAAAGCAGAATGGGGCGTGATCTCTCTACTGTACGTGTGCATAAAAACCAGACATCAAGCCATCTCAGCAAATCGATTCGTGCCAGGGCCTTCACCTACCGCAATCATATATGGCTGGGGCAACAAGAGGGTGAAACGCCAGGCTTTACCATGGCCCATGAACTTGCCCATGTCATGCAGCAGACATCGCCGGGTCCCGTGGGATCTGCTGGTGGCGGGCCGGTGATGGCATACCGGGAAAACCAGGTAAACAGCAACCGAGATACAAAGGTAAGACGCAAAACCTATCCCTATTTCCTGCCCGGCTCCACCACCGCATCCGGCAAGCTTCACAGTCGAATGCATGACGTGGCACAAAAGGCGGTCAGGACAGTCAACGGTGATGTGATTACCGAAGTGCCTATTCCGGGTGCCAACCGCAATTTTGTCGACACCAAAAAGTGCGGCTTCGCTGATTTCTATACTGCGAATGCGGTGGGAACAGGCAGGCATAATATCCCGGTCCCCGGTGTTGAAGCCCTGCCGGTGAAAGCACCACCCCCTCCTGCAGGTAGTACCACACAACCGACCACGTACCAGCTCAACAACTTCTCGATGAGCTCATCAAAGGCCAGTTGTACCAAGGTACCTGCATTCAACCTGCGCATGGAGCGTGGCAGCTCAGGCTACAGCCTGAGAAAGGCACGCGCACCGGTCCTGTATGGCAGCAAGCTGGTCAAGATGGACAAGGCACCAGCAAACATCAAACTGGGTGAGCTCAAGCCAGCACACGATCCTGGCTATCGCGGCAAGGGCGTAACCCAGCTCAATAACTATATCAAAGGATTGAATGTTCTGATCGGAGCTACCAATAGCCACCTTAGCGCTGCAGGTCGTACCGAACGATGGAATGGAAATCCGGGCAAAATGAAGAGTCTTACCATCCCTTCCGGCTGGGATGCCAGGGGTGCCATTGCATCAGGCAGCAGTTGGCCGGTGAATGATCTCAAAGTCCGGGGTACGGTCAAGGTACCCAGCGTACCTGCCACCGGCGGCGGCAAAAAGAAGAGCAAGGTCAGGTCGGTTACCTCCGGGAGTCCTACCAGCATCAGTGGACGGTGGATGCTGTCACAAGACAGCAAACGGGGTAATGACGGTATTTACGTCTACTTCCTGGCACCAAAACCGGCCGATATCAACAGTGTTCTGCGTCAACACTCCACCGACCAGGATTTCAAGAAGCTGGCACGCGAGGTTCGCAAGATCCAAAAGCCGCTCATGCGTCCGCCTACAGCAAAAAAGGTCAGGCGCCTACCGATAGTCGAGGCTACCCCTGCCGCTCCCCACAAACTGCAGCGCCGCGCAAAAGATACCTTTGAGAGGAGCAAGTGGGAAGCGATCCGGCGCGGTCACAAGAGCCACCCAAAAAAGAGCAAGAACAACCTGTTTGAGGAGTTCAATAGCCTCGCGCCGGATGCGATGCGTGAGAAAGTCACGGAAGCAGGATCAATTGCCCAGTGGGTGCGTGAGCAGCCGGTGCCGACGTCCACACTCTCCTATGACAAAAGGCTGGCCTCCAAGACATCGAGTGCAGCGAAGGATTTCAACAGCCTGCGCTCCGTAGCTTTCTGGTCCGGCCTCAAAGCGACCCCGCTGGGCATCTTCCGCGAGAAATTTGGCGGCCTCTTTGTTGCCGCAATCAAGAAGTTCGACAGCTTCCGAAAAAAGGTCAAAGCACGCTTTGCAAAAAAGAAAGGCAAACACTATCTCGGCGGTCGCAAAGGTACAATCCTCAAGGCGGCCGCGAAAGTGGCAGCGATAGTAATTCCCAAGGTTGTAGCCCCCTTCATGGCAACCATGTTCAACACCATTATCGAATGCGGTATGGAAGGTTTCCGTGCCAAGATGAAATCACTGCTGGTAGATACTCCCATTGACGCACTGATCGACACTGCAGATCAGTTGAAAGGGAAGATAGATAAGATAACCTCTGATTCCAAAGCCTATTTTGACAAACTCATCTCCGATTCGATCGGAAAAATTCAGCGGAAGGTTAATAAGTTTGTTGGCGACGTGAAAGTGCTTACAAAAATTGCCGGTGGCATCGCCGAAATTGCAAAGGGCCTGCGTATCGCTTCATGTATTGCCGGACTGGCCTCAGCACCGGAGACAGTCGGCATAGGCGCGGTGATTGGATGTGGTGCAGCCGTTGTGGATTGGATATTGAGCCAATTTGGACTCTCTCCTTTGGAATATATTATCGCCCTGACGCTACAATCCTGCTCATCGCAAAACCTTATCGGGCGACTCATCTCCAAAATGGATTTCATGAAAAGCCTGCCAAAGCTTGCTGGGGTCAAGATTGTCAAGCTTGCACAGGCCGCCCTGCGCAATAACCTGAAAACCGAGATCGCTGGCAAGACACTGGGGCAACACGCCTCCGAGATGTTCTGTGATATTGATAAAAAGAGCTTCCCAGACACCCCCTACAAGGAGTTTAAATGTGGGAGTGTCGACGGAGGTGATAGTGATGCTACAGGCGATGACTATACGCGCGGCAAAAGTAAGGTGACCGATGTTCCCGACAACATTAAGCTGCGTAAAAAAGGTGGCCATGGAGCTTCCGAAAAGAAGAAGTCAACGGGGCATGAACAACCACAACAGCCTGGAGGCGGTAGTGACTCCGGTAGCGGAAAAAAAGAGAAACCTGACAGCATCAGCCAGGGCAAGATTGAAAATGGTACTCCCAGCTCCATCACTCTTACAATCAGTGGCCCGTTTGAGCTAAACAAAAAATACTCGGGAAGCACCGTATGCACTGCGACGTTATCTGCCATAGATAGCAAAAACAATATCTATGGCCCTTTGACGGTTAAAGTCAAACCGATCCAGACCTCTGTTATTGAGGGTACCAATGCTATTCAGTTCTACTTCACTCCTTTGACTGAAGGAAACAAAAAGAACCTTATACTTCATGATAGTAAAACTGGCGAAAAATTTGAGATCCACAACAGCTTCTCTCAACTCGTGACCTCGATTGTCAAAATCAGCAGTGGAGAAAAATGCCAATGACCTCCGCATTCCCCGGCTCCCCAAAGATTCTGAAAGGCGCCATCGTCGGCATCGATCTGTTCAACCCGCTCTCTTCGGTCGCGATCTTTCAATACAATCCAGAACAGATATCCCGTTCGGTTACACCCCAGTACAGCGAAGCGGGTGGCGGCAGAGCCGAGCCTCTGCGTCTCCAGGGACCGCCACAGGAGACGATCAGCGCCAATCTGACCATGAATCTGATCGACCAGATGGAGGAAGGGAAGTCCGGGCCCCTGGGCGGCGGTATTGCCGGTTATCTGGCGGCGCTGGAGATGTTGATCTATCCCAAGAGCCTGTCAGTTGCCATCAACCAGGCACTACTGTTTACCGGCACCATGGAGGTGGTGCCCCCCGTCGCACCGCTGACACTGTTCATCTATGGCTGGAAGCGGGTTGTTCCGGTGAAGATCGAAAGCCTTTCAATCACCGAGAGCGCCCACGACGCCAGCCTCAATCCGATACGTGCGGATGTAGCTCTCAGCATGCGCGTGCTCAACTATAACGATCTGTCGATAACCCATCCCGGCTACTGGGCCTTTATGGCCCACCAGGTGGTAAAGGAGACGCTCGCCACCATTGCCAGTGTTGAAAATACAGCTTCGGCGCTTTCCGATGAGGTTAATCTGCTATGAGGAGAAACCGCTGATGATCACCAGTGAGAGCCGCTATGCTGGCCGGCCAATTGCCAATATTGAAGGCCCGGAGGGAGAAACGATTCGCTACATCGTGCCTATCCCGTTGCCACCGGCTGCTGCCTATATGGTCGGCCTCAAGCACCGCACAACCGACAGTGACAGGGTCGACAACCTGTCGTTCCGCCACTTCGGCTTGCCTGGCTCCTGGCACCTGATCGCCAATGCCAGTGATGTCATGCACCCGGATCAGCTACTTTCCGTACCGGGAAAGAGCGTCTCGATTCCGGTACCCGGCATCGAGGATCCGGCCAAATGAGTGCCTTCGGCAATATTCTCGGTGTACGAATGAACCTGATGCTCGGCAAAGGCGTACCGATCCCCGCCCCTGTCGATGCGCTGGAGGCACTGGAAGAGTTGGAGATAAAACTGTTCGATACCGCGCCTACCGGTTTTAGAATGGTGTTCAGTGTCGGTCGCGACGGTCCACTCAGCTTGATCGGGCCCAAGTTTATTGATGATGAACGGTTCAAGCCGGACTCCCGGGTTGTTGTCACCATGATCTTTGATATCAAGCCAACGGTGATTTTCGATGGAGTGGTCACCAAGCGGCAGTATATTCCCGGAAGCCAATCCCATGAAGGAAAGCTGATACTTTTTGGTCATGACCTGACCTGCCTGCTGTCACGCGAGGAGAAGCGGGTGAGTCATATGGCGCTGGATGAGACCGCCATCGCCAACCTGATCATCCTCTCCTATGCCCAGCATGGCATCGTGCCCATCGTCATTCCACCGGCAGTGATCGATCCTCCGATCCCCATAGACCGGATACCGAAGCAGCTCTGCAATGACTGGGCCTATCTCAAGCTAATGGCCAAGCGCCATGGTTACCATACCTATCTCGACCCAGGCCCGGCCCCCGGCCTGAGCACCCTCTACTGGGGGCCGGTGCCTCGCCAGGGAGTGCCACAGAAAGCACTGTCGGTCAATATTGGCCCGATGTCTGACGCTTTCGATGTGACTGCCATCCATAACGGTGAGGAGTTGACTACGGTCAGCACTACAGTCCAGGATCGGAATACAGGGCAAGACATACCAATAGAGACTTTTGGGTCAACCCGGCGTCCCCAAGGCCTTGTGCCCGACTATCTGACACGCTACGGCCAGACGCGGACGACACGACTCAATACCAGCGGCCTCAACATGGCCCAGGCCATGGGGCGTGCTCAGGGCATGGTCGATAACAGTAACGACAATGTTGTCAAGATAAGCGGCAAACTCAACCCGGTGAGATATAACGGTGTACTAAAGCCCTATGACAGCTGTTACCTGCGTGGCTTGGGCCATGTATTCAATGGCGAGTACCGCGTTTCCCATGTGCGCCACCTGATCAGGCCCGGTACCTATGAACAAAGTTTCGAGATGAAGAGGGGTGAGCTCTATACCGCTCAACCTCTCGTCCCCGTGGGTGGAGTAGCAATAGCATGAGTGATGAGTGCCCCAGGTTTTACGGCAAACACCGTGGCAAGGTAACCAACACCCTAGACCCCATGGGGCTGGGCCGGGTGGAGGTGAGTGTTGCAGACATCTTTAGTGATGGCTCTACAGGCTGGGCCATGCCCTGTCTGCCGGGTGCGGGACCTGGAGTGGGTCTCTTTGCCATCCCCCCTGTGGGAGCAAAGGTGTGGGTCGAATTTGAACGGGGTGATCCGGATTACCCCATCTGGTCGGGTGGCTTCTGGGATGTGGGAGACCCTCCTGCGAGTATGGGGCCTTTACAGCCCTTCACCCGTGTATGGGCTGGCGAGAACTTCCGCATTGAGATACTCGACGTGAGCATGGCTACAGAGCTGACCCTTTCGGTCACCACTGCCGCAGGTGAGGCAATGATCAAAGCAGGTGCAGACGCGATGCAGCTCAGCTTTGCCGGAAGTTCGATCAAGATTGCCATTGATGGTGTGTCGATCAATGGCACCAACCTGAAGGTGCTGCCATGACCACCCCTGTCATTACCATGGCCACCATCTGCCAATGTCCTCATGGGGGTCCGGTGACCCTTGCCACAAGCACTTCCAAAGTGCTGATAGACAACACCGCCCCACTGGCGATGGGAGACAAGGGGACAGTGGCGGGGTGTGCTTTCACTATCCCCAGCGGTAAACCACAGCCCTGCGTCACTGCACTGTTAACCAGGGCATCGGCCAAGGTTTTTACCGATAATAAGCCGCTCCTGTTGATGAATCCGGGAGACATCTGCCAGTCGGCGGAGCAGCTACCACAGGGAACGGTGGTATGGAGCAATATTCAGTCGAAAGTAGTAGCGGATTGAGGATCCGGGAAATGGTCAATTTCAACTATCCCTACCGAATTGGTGAAGATGGCTTCACCTCCACGGCCTCCCGCGATAAACATATTCGCGACATGCTCGAGCAGATACTCTTCACCAATCGCGGTGAGCGTGCCCATCGGCCTGAATTTGGATCGGGTATTCGGGAGATGCTGTTTACGGAAAACACTCCTGAGCTTGCGGCATCAATCCAGCATATGGTGCAGGGAGCATTGCAGCAGTGGCTCTCCGGCGAGATTCAGGTACTGGAGGTGGGGGTTCAAAGCGAGGCAAACAAACTCAAGGTGCTGGTACGTTATCGGCCGCTCAATGAGGAGGCTGAACAGACGATCAGCCTGACGAGGGAGCTGTGATGGACGACCGACAATATTGCGGATCAAGCCGACGGCGACAGCGGGTTGCCGACAACAGTATCGATATCGGTGGAGGTCTTCTTCTCAACGGCATAGACCACGTTGAAGTGGTTGACCATGACGCCCCTTCGAAGACACTGCGTCAAAGGTTGCTTGATATCACCTTTATCCGGCCCGACGGCCTCTTCAGCGGCACTACACCACTCTTCGATAGCGACAACTTCATCATCGAAGGCGGTACCCGGATTCGTGATATAGCGGTCATATCAGTCGCCGGGGGATCGGGGGATCGCACCCTGCGCCTGACACTCAACAGCGCCGGGGATTTCTCACCCTATCGACTGCGGCTACGTGGTGGCGTGCTGAATGAGAATCCACCGATGGTTATCGACCGGCAACTCTCCGAAGTGGAGTTTCTCTTCAAGGTGGAGTGCCCGACGGATTTTGACTGCAAGGCTCCGGAAATAGATGCTCCCGGCCGCCACTACGGACCGCCGATCGATTATCTTGCCCGGGACTACGAGGGGTTGCGCAGGCTGATGCTTGATCGCATGTCGGTGACCCTGCCGGGATGGAATGAGCGCAATCCTGCAGACCTGGGGGTTGCCCTCGTAGAAACGCTGGCTGCTGCGGCTGATCGCACCAGCTGGTTCCAGGATGCCGTAGGAACCGAAGCATTCTTTGAAAAGACCAGGCTTCGTCAATCGCTGGTACGCCACAGCCGGCTGCTCGGTTACCGTCCGGACGAAGGGTGCAATGCACGTGTTGCCATTGCGGTCACGGCCGAATCTGACCGTGAGGGGGGAAGTGAAAACCCGGTCATTCCCGCCGGAACACGCTTTCTCTCCAGACCGCCTGAAAGCCCCCGTCGCTACCCGGTCATCATACCCAGAGACCCCAATATAATGGAGGAGATGGTGGGTGCAGGGGCGGTAATATTCGAGGCGCTGGAATCGCTCACCTCCATCGCAACATCACGCAACGCCATCTACCTACACAACTGGGGTGATGAGGAGTGCTGCCTGCCGCCAGGGGCTACCGAAGCCTATCTCATCGGCAGCAGTGACAAGCTGAAACTCAGCACAGGCGATCTGCTGATTTTCGAAGAGCTCATTCCCTTCACCGGCACAGAGGATGATCCACCCGATCCCAAGCACCGCCAGCTTGTACGCCTGAACGGAACCCCGGTAGATATAAAGGATCCACTGCTCGGCATCGACCTGGTGCATATCAAGTGGCATAGCGGCGATGCCCTGACGTTCCCTCTGACTCTCAGCTCCAAAGGTGCGGTCGCCACTGGCAATGTACTGCTTGCCGATCAGGGGCGCACAGTCGATTACTCACTTGCCCCGGCGGCGGCAGGTGAAGACGCCTATGCGGTCGGCAAACCATCCGATACCGGCCTGCTTCCCGACGACGGTCCGGGGCAACGACTCCGTAACCGGGTGGCTGCAGGCGAGATCGTCCATGCACAACGCTTCGATGAGGGTGAAGCACGCCGACAAGCTGCGGCCGCCACTCTCGCTGCGGAAGGAGAGACCGTTGCCGCCATTACGTTGAGGGGCGAAGGCCACCGCTGGGTGTGCCAACCGGACCTACTCGCTTCAGACCGCTTTGCCGCTCACTTCAAGTTTGAGCCGGCAAATGATGGTGGCGGTTATATTCTCTTCGGCGACGGTGTGGGCGGGCGGCAACCAACCAATGGCACAAAGTTCACCGCCACAGTGCGTCACGGTGGCGGCAGGCACGGCAACGTAGTCGCTGGTGCCATTGCCCACATTGTGACCGGTGACGGCGAAGGGATCACCTCGATACGCAATCCTCTGGCGGCAATGGGCGGGCGCGACAGAGAGTCTGTACAGTCAATACGCACTGCAGCCCCTCACCGCTTTAAGACTCAGAGACGCTCTGTTACCCCTTCAGATTACGCCAGAGCCGCTGAACAGCACCCCCGGGTACAGCGTGCAAGCGCCTCGCGACGCTGGACAGGTAGCTGGCACACCATTTTCCTGGCTATCGACCCTGTCGGTGGCGTCGAGATGGATGATGATTTCCGTGCCCATCTTCGAACCTACCTCAGTACCCAGCGCCTGGCAGGACATGACCTGGAGATCGTTGAACCCAATTATGTTGCACTCGATATCTCTCTTTATGTGTGTGTCGATTCCAACCACTACGCTGGTGATGTGAAGAGAGATCTTGTTGCCTCTTTCTCTGGCAGGCAGGGGCCGGATGGGCGACCGGGCATGTTCCATCCCGAGAACTTCACTTTTGGGGATAATGTGCTTCTTTCACAGATGATAGCGCGCTGTATGAAAGTGCAAGGTGTCAGCTGGGCGGGACTGTTTGATAAAGAGAACAGACTGGTGGGGCATTTTCGCCGCCTTGACGAGCCTGGCATTGATTACCATAGGGAGGGCGAAATACCGGTGGCTGATGATGAGGTAGCCCGACTCGACAGTGATCCCAACTATCCCGACAACGGAAGACTCCGCTTGATTATGGCGGGAGGGCGTTAATTATGGCCACGAGTGGAAAAGAGAGTCCCTGCGGCAAGAGTGTCGAGGTGCCAAAGAGGAAACCGAACCGCCCCGGCCTGAGCAGGATAGATTACCGCATTGGCACCCAGCCGGAGTTTCTCGGACATATGCTCCAGCGCATACCGCGACAGACGGTGCCGGATCCTGAAAGTGGTTCCCTGCTGAAACCCCTGGCAAAACTCTCCAGCAGGGAGACAAGCGATCCCACCATTGCCCTTATGGACGGGTTTGCAACCACCCTTGACGTACTCAGCTTCTATTCCGAGAGAATAGCCAATGAAGCCTATGTGGGAACCGCCAGCCAACGCCGCTCGATGGTGGAACTGGCGCGAATGATTGGCTACGAACCGGCGCCCGGCGTTGCCGCATCGGTACACCTCGCTTTTTCAGTAGAGGAGGCCGACAACCCCTATCGTCAGGTCGAAGTACCCGTGGGCGTACAGTCCATGTCTATTCCACAGGTAAAAGGTGAGCTGCCCCAGCTGTTTGAGACGGTGGAACAGATCACCGCCCGCGCCGAATGGAATAACATTGCCGCACGTACCCAGCATGACCAACCCCTTGCGCTCTATCACAATGCAGACCAGCAGGACGATGAGCTGAACGGTACGCTCTTTCTATTCGACCTGGACAACAGTTTTGCCGACGAGGTGGAGAGCAATCCAGAGCTGCGAGTAATTGAAGATGCTGCAAGCCTTAAGGCGTACTACCCATTGAGTAGGGGGCTGGATCTGGAAGCGAGGCTGCGGAAACTGCAGGTAGACAAGGAGTACAACACTGAAATCGAAGCGAGGCTGCGCGCCCTGCCGGTGAATGAGATCTACCTCCAGGGAGTGGGGCTCGGTCTCAAGCCAGGCGACAGAATTCTGGCAACTGGCGTACACCCCGAAAAGGATGCTTCACCGAATGAGAAAGAGAAAGTCGCTGCCATTGGAATGCGCGTGGTGAAGGCGGCAGAACTCAGGGAGTTCGGACTGACCACCGTCACCCTTACCCGCCACGGCCGCACACCGGACAAGCCCCGTCTTATGCCGTTGCTGCATCTCCCCAAGCTGCCCATCGGTTACCTTCCCCGGCAGATTATTCCTATGACCACCGAGTCGGTAAGACACCATGTGCGTGAAGCACGCTGGACCGGTAACTCTTTGAGTGCCCTGGTCCGCAGTCAATCCTGGTCACGTATAAAACTGATGACGATGATCCGCAAACCCGCCCCCCCCGAGGCACACAGCCACAGCACGACACCGGGGTTACATGTCATGGGGGAGGATTGCGGCTTTTTTGGTAACAGTTCACCACGGTGGGAGGCACTGTCAGATGGCAAGGAGAGTCGTAGCGCCTCCAGTAATAATATTGCCGATCCTTATCCATCTCCCTGGGATCTCCCGGAGCGGACAATCTGGAGCGACAGCCAGGGGACGGCACTCAACGGTGATTCGGATCTCTACCTGGAGCGTGAGGTGAAAAACCTCACCCCTGACAGCTGGGCGATCATTGAGTCCGCCGACGGAGAAAGTATGGGGTTCCGCATCAACAGCGTCGCTCTCCAGTCCCGGGTGGACTATGCCGTCAGCGGCAAAACTACTGGCCTTGGTCTACGCAATCCCGATGGTACAGCCGTCAACACCACGGGAGAAGGGAAAGACCTGCGCCTCAACGCTTTCAAGTTCCGTTCCGCCCACATCTATGCAGCCAGCAGGAATTTACCCTTATCCGGCATTCCCATCGAGGAGAGTATTCCCAACGGTACCGAGCATATCGACCTGGATACACTCTATCTCGATATCGAGCGCGACCAAGCTATCTCCATCAGCGGCGAGCGCAGTGATGCGGAGGGTTTGAATGACAGTGAAACCTCCATCATCTCCGATGTGATTCATATCGGCGGCATCACACGCCTCATGCTCAAGTCCGGGCTTGAATACAGCTACAAACGCGCCAGCGTCAGAATTAATGCCAATGTCGCACTGGCCACCCATGGGGAGCAGTTCTCCGAAACCCTGGGATCAGGAAGTGCCACTGAATTCAACCAGACCTTTTTCCTGGCGCGCAAACCTCTCACAATGGTCTCTGCAGCAACGGAGAGCGGGCGGGCATCGACACTGGAAATTCATATCGACTCGATCCGCTGGCAGGAGGTTGATACTCTTTTTCATGCCAGCCCCAACGACTTGGCCTATGAGGTTCGTTACGAGGATGATGGGCGCACCAGAGTTCGCTTCGGAGATGGCATCAACGGTCGCCGCCTGCCCACCGGGGAGCAGAACATCACCGCCCACTACCGTGCCGGTAGCGGCCATGCCGGGGAAGTGGCTGACGAGTCCATTGCTCAGCTCAAAACCAGGCCACTCGGAATCCGCTCAGTCATCAACCCCTCCCCACCCTCCGGCTCGGCAGAGCCGGAAAGCCTGGCTGGCGCCCGGCTAAACGCCCCCCAGAGTGTCAGATCCCTGGGCCGCATTGTCTCCATTACCGACTACGAAGATTTTGCTCTCGGCTTTGCCGGTGTCGGCAAGGCAAAAGCCACCGTGCTCTGGTCATCCCGTGGGCAGACAGTTCATCTCACCGTCGCCCCTGAAAACGAAGCCCCCCTGGGCGCCGATGCACCACTGATCGAGTACCTGGGCGGCGCTATGGAGAAGCAGCGTAACCCCATTTGCCCCCTTGTCATTCAGCCCTACCTTCTGGGCTATTTCCAGATCAAGGCAAAGCTGTTCATTGATGATAACTACCTGTTTGATAGTGTCGTGGCGACAGCTGAGACGCTGCTGTGTAACCGTTTTGGGTATGGCTTACGTGCCCTCGGCCAACCGGTAAGTGCTGCTGAAATCATCGCTGCACTGCATGAAGTGTCCGGGGTTGTCGCTGTCGACCTCGACAGCTTTGGGCGTTTTCATGACGGTATCGATCCAGCCGATATGACCCACTTGGAGAGCCAGCTTCCGGCCCGAACTGCGGCACCGTCACAAGTGACGGGGGATCTGCTGACACCGGCGGAGTTGCTTGTCATTCTTCCCTCCGCCATCGCCCTTACTCCGGAGGCCGCCCATGCGTGACCGCAAGAGTTCCGATCTGTTTGACGCACTGCCGGGCGACCTCCGCGTTCGTGATGCCGAGGTCGGTCACCCCCTCGAAGCGTTGATGGCTCTCCTTACCAATGAGTTGGAAATCGTTGAACAGGACATAGATCAACTCTACGACAACTGGTTCGTCGAAAGCTGTGAACCCTGGGTACTACCTTACATCGCCGCCCTGGTGGCAGCACGACCCATGCGCGACATCGGTGCCGGTGGCATCGGGCAGCGTGCCTATCTTGCCAATATATTGACCCACCGTCAGACTAAGGGGACGGCAGCGGCCATTGAACAGGTGGTGCGTGAAGTCACTGGTTGGCCGACAGTCGCCGTGGAGTTTTTTGAAAAGCTGGCGATGAGCCAGCACCTCAACCACCTCCGCCTGGGTGCTCCCGCCATTGCCGACATTAGGGATGGAGCAGCAGCAAAACGCACCCATAGCCCGTTTGAACAGGGACTCCACAGTCCAGCGGCAGGCCCTGTATCAGGCTACTCCGGACGCTACAACATCTCCCACCTCGGCCTCTTTATCTGGCGCCGGAGCGCCCGTCCGCTGGAACCAATCACCAACGGAGAGTCAGGATATCTGGGGGGACCCATTGCAGCGCAATCTGCAGTAGGAGCGGGGCTTCACCACTTTGACCCCCTTGGCCGAGACCTTCCTCTGGTCAATATTCCTACCGCCGATACCACCATTGAACAGCGTGTTACCCCACGCCACCTTCCCATTGCACTGGAGCGTGATACATTACGGGAGGATCTGGATCTGTTGCGGGCAAAAGGGCGTGATGAGAGCCAGTGGTTTGGTGAGCTACCCGTACTGCGCATTCGCCTGGGAGATAGAGAGATCCCACCGGAGAAACTCTACTGCTGCAACCTGGAACTATCCGATGATGGTAGCTGGCATCGTCCACACAACAGGGGAGAGGTTCTTTTTGATCCGCTCCTAGGCCGTATATCCCTGCATGCTCAGGACCAAAGCCTGCAAGTTGAAACCGCTTTTTCCCACGCTGGTATGTTCGACATTGGTGGGGGACCCTATAACCGCGCAGATTCTATCGAGCAGTGGCGTAAAAGTTTCTTCATTGAAGGCGAAGCGACGCCATGGCGAATCGGCGTTAGCCGGAGAGCTGAGGAGCAGACAGACAATCCCCTTCAGGGCGGCCCGGTGGT
Source organism: Sedimenticola sp. (assembly GCA_040505955.1). Classification (GTDB taxonomy): domain Bacteria; phylum Pseudomonadota; class Gammaproteobacteria; order Chromatiales; family Chromatiaceae; genus Vondammii. The sequence continues at coordinate 21,772 of JBEVXT010000100.1, forward strand.
TGCAAATCTCCGCCAGGCAATCGCCCGGTGGAACAGCATAGCAAGGCCGGGTATGCGGGGAATCATCACGATCATGGACAGTGCCACCTATGAAGGAAACCTGACTGCCGCTCGAAAGATTCGCATTCCAGCGGAGGCACGACTGGCCATCGTTGCCGCAGACTGGCCTCTGGAGGAGCAGAGCAGTGGCGCCTCATCACGCGCTGAAACCGGCATATCCCCTATCTATCGACGTCCTCACATCAAGGGCAACATAATGATTGAGGGCGTGGTGGCAGGTAGCAGTGATGGTGGCCAACTGGTAATTGATGGCCTGCTGGTCGAAGGAGTGGTGACGGTGAAAGCAAATGGCACCCTCAGACGGCTCGATATCCGTCACTCGACCATCGGAGCCCAAGGCGACAAGATTTCGAAGGGTCTGAGAGTTTTGAGTGGCAATGAGCAACTGACCTGCTCGCTATCCGCCTCCATTGCCGGGTTTATCAGGCTTGGCGATGCCGCGGGAGCGCTGAAGGTCAGTGACTCAATTATCGGTGAGGATCTCAGTGCCGCCGATGGGCCGATGCCCGAGGTTGTCACCGCACCTGGGAGCGATGCCACAATTTCATCTTCCACCATCTTTGGTCAGGGGCATCTCAGATCCATTGCGTCTGAAAACTCCCTATTTACCGGCCCCATCAGGGCGGCACGCAGGCAACAGGGCTGCATGCGCTTCTGCTACGTTGCAAAGGGCTCTGAGACACCCAGTCGCTACCTATGTGTACCTGATATCGAGTTGGCGGATGAGAAACAGCGGCTGGGCCGTGACCTCACCACCAAGGAGAGAGCGCTGATCTACAATCGCAACGTACCGGTTTTCAGTGACCGGATTTTTGCCAGGACAGGCTTCGGGCAACTGCGCCGGAGCTGTCCAGAGACGATTGCCATGGGCGCTGAAGAGGGCATGGAGATGGGAGTGGGATACTCATTGAGACACCCCGCCCGTTTTGCCAACCTGAACGATGCAATGACAGACTATTTACCGTTTGGGCTCAATGCAGCACCCATAATAATGAGCTAAGGAGACCCCGATGAGCGGAGATTTTACTCGTAACAGTTTTGACCCTGCCAAGTTCTATAGCGCGGTACGGATGCAGCAAGGTAGGCTGTTCACCGATGCCGACTGGAACGAGCAGGCAGATATCCACCGCCATGACCAACGTGCCGGTCGTGAGGATATGATCGGGGCAAGCGGTTTTCCCGCCGATGATGCAGGCTTCGAGCTGATAGAACATGCAGCTTCCGGCAGTTTTATCATTAGCGGCGGCAGCGCCTATATCGATGGCATCCGGATTATCAACGACACTCCGGAACGGCTACGGATAACGCATGTATCGGGCACGGGTGCAAATAAGCAGTGGAAACTGGAGGTGGGATCCCGCCTCAACATTGGTGACTTTGTCGCTCCAGACCTTACGGATCCTACCAAAGCGGTTAGTGTGACCGAGACCCGCGAAGATGGGGATGGGTGGCAGATATTCAAAACCTCAGAAGAGATCAATCCGGGAGCAGGCGGTGTCTTATACCGACTGATCCGCTTTGAAAATCAACCCTATCTTCCAGGTGCCGTGGTGCCTGACACGGCGGGTCAACACCTCTTCTGCCTTGTCTGCCGTGACCATCCGGTCGGCGTGCTGGATGATCCCACCCTACGTGAGCCAGCGTTCGGAGGGGTGGATACCGCTGTTCGTGAAAAAACAATCTGGCAGGTCAAGAGCTTTCCTGTCGATGAGCTGATTAGCAATGGCGCCATCACAAATCCAGTGAGCTGCGCCAGCCTGGCGCCGGGATGGACTCCCCATGGCAACAAAAACAGATCCGCCACCCTTACCGCAAAAACCAGGCCCATGGCAGCAGCGGACAATCCCTGCTCCCTCCCCCCTTCCGCCGGTTACCGTAGCCTCGAAAACCATCTCTACCGGATCGAGATCCACAACGGCGGCACAGAGGGCGACGCCAGCTATAAATGGTCTCGCGACAACGGCATTCACCTCACCCGCTATGAATCAATCGAGGACAACAGTCTGATAGTTGAAAGTACCGGCCGTGATGAGTCTACCGGACTGCGCAGCGATGACTGGATTGAGATTACTGATAACGAGCAACTACTGGATGAAGCACCGGGGTTCTTCGCCCGCATAGCGGAAGTCAATGGAAACCGTGTTGGCCTTGCTGAAATCCGCGATCCTGATCAGCAACCGCTTACCGATAACGGCATGCCAGACTTTTCCAAGCTGCCGAATTCGGCACAGGTGCGGCGCTGGGAAGGTGGCCTACCGCAAAAGCTGGTGGCGGATAGCTGGCTGGCAATAGAGAACGGTATCGAAGTACAGTTTGGCATAGGGCTGTTCTTGCCGGGAGCTTACTGGACCATACCCGCCCGGGCGATCACCGGTGGCATAGAGTGGCCCCATGAAGAGGCAAGCGGAGCACCCCTGAAAAAACCTGCAGAGGGAACCAAACATCACTATGCCGCACTGGCCATTGGTGAACTGGATAATGGGGGGCAGTGGACGAACCTGACAGACTGTCGCCGTATCTTTGCAGCGCTTACCGATCAGAAGCAGTTCTCCTACCTCGGCGGTGACGGCCAGGAGATTGCACCGAATCCATTGAGTCCTAGCCTGCGCACCCCACTAAAGGCACCACTGCTTGCAGGTGTAGTCCGTGGCAGCAGAGCACTGGAGGGCGAGGTCGTACGATTCAAGGTCACAGGGGGGGACGGTCGCTTTGACACAGGCAGCACCGAATTCATCAGCACCACGGACAACAAGGGCGTAGCCAGGGCAAACTGGCACCTTGATGCGGCAACGCAGATCCAAAGAGTAGAGGCGGAACTTCTCAACAGTGCGGGAAAGGCAACCCATGCACCAATTATCTACACGGCAAACCTGAGCCGTGCAGAGGAGGTATCTTTCAGTCCCGGCAACACTCCTGCACTGGCAGGGGCGAACAACGTTCAAAACGCTATCGAAATGCTTGCAGGAATGCAGCAGATTGGCTGCTCAACTCATGTCATCACCGAGGAGAGTGACTGGGTGGCCATCTTTAAGAGCCTTAAGGAGGGTGAGAATGTCTCCATCTGTTTTACCCGCAGCACCTTCACCTGCAACGCACCGGTTGAGATAAAAAAGCTGGGCCATGTACGGATTACGGGAGCAGGTGAAGGCAGCAAGATCATTGCTCACAGGAGTGAGTGTGCCCTCGACTTCATCAACTGCAGCAGTCTCACAATCCGTGATATCAGCATCTCTGCACCCGACGGTTCCGCTGCTGTCGGACATATCAAACATCGCCGGGGAACAATAAATGCTATCGGCTGCAAGACGGTCGATATCAGCAACAGTGCCGTTCGATGTGGTGCCGGAATCACACCTCAACGCAGTTGCATTAGCATACGCGGAGATAGTTCTCCCACGCGCTCGGTTCATATCGAGAGAAACCGTCTCACCGTGGGATACATGCAGGAGGGGATACTGGTTATCGATTGTGCAAACAGCCAACTCAATGAAAATGAGTTTACTGTTTCTCCAAGGCCGGGAACATTACCGGTGCGCAAACTTATCGAAGACAAACTGTTCCGCAAGCGTCTGATCGACCTGCTGGTGGCTAACCCCACCAGGGAGGCGTTTATTCCAGGGAAAAACATGAAGGGTATTCGTGGTGGCAAATACACCGCCTATTTCCACAGTACCGTACCTCAAAGTGAATGGGATGCACTGGTCAATGCCTCACCACCTTCTGATGCACAAACTGCTTCCATGAGTACATTTAAGAATTATGCTGATAAATTGTCTGAAAAAGCACTGAAGAATCCTGACGAACTACCCAGTTACCGCAAGCAACTTGATCGACTGTCAACGGAAATCGGCAGCAACGAGTTTCAGAGGCTGAACCAGAAAGTGCTGGCAAGCCTGTTGATGGGTTCCAGTATTAAAGTGATGCGGTTCGACAAGGTGCAGGCACGTGAACGGCAGGTGGTTCTTAATGTCAACAATGCCCGTCTGGCATTCAACTCACCCATGTCACAGGCTGACTGGAACAAAGCCACGAGAGTAACAAGCGGTGCGGAGAAGGTAAAAAACGGGCAGGATCTGCTTAATCTTGCGCACGTCATTGCGGAAAAGATTGTAATGATTCCCAACTTCAGAAAACGGTTCGGCAGCGCCGTCAACTGGTTTGAAAAACTGAAACTCAATACACCAAGCTGCGGAGCACAAGGCATTGTATGTGGCGGCCGGGTGATTGGTTCCACCTCCATTCGCAACAACAGCGTCCAATCCTTTGAAGTTGGTATTCGTGTAGCTACCAGCCATCGAGATGACAAAATCCATAGCGCCGGATCGGTTGATATCTCGGGTAACCGAATGTCCCTGCTTGTTCCCGGCGAAGGACTCTATTCACCCTATGGCCTATTCGTCGGCAACGTCAAAACAGTGCGCATCAGTGACAATGACCTGAGTGCCTCCAGTGCGCCAAACTACAAAACGCCATTTGCACAGGGGATCCGTGTCTGGGGTTATCTTGACAAATTCCTGACAATAGAACGCAATAGAATCTCCATTGCGACCATGGGCATTCGAGTCAATCAAGTAGCCCTGACCAATAGAGATAAACCGTACATAGGTGTTATTGCCGACAACCTTATTGAATACCCACACCACCGCACGGTAAGAGCCATGAAGATAACACCCGATTGGTTTATAGATGATCGTAATAATGTTCTGGGTTAACAAACAACCGA
>JBEVXT010000101.1:0-8613 GCA_040505955.1 Sedimenticola sp.
TATATTTCACTCGTGCCTGGCGGCACTGGTGAAATATTTACATTCTCCACCACTCAATGAACATATATGTCATATTCGTTGCAAAAATATGAATATCCTCCATTTCTTGATCATGTTGATAGAATGCATGCATATATTTGCTCATAATCAAAGAAATGAGAATTTTTTAATCTGCTTGTGAAGTTTGGCAAAATGTGTTACCCTCTGGAGACAGACAAACACATAAATCCGTTTAAACAGCACTGATTATCTTCCATGTTCTCCTGGTGTTATAAAGCACTTTGTTTCTTCTTCAAAACTCACTCTCAGAATAAGACATCTTAATTGCTTGATATGCTCATAATGAAGCAATCAGTATGTTTGAGGGTTGTCTAAATGTGTTGCAACATCTAGCCACAAACTCATGGTGTCATAGTTTGTAAAACATTGTTCAAACCTCACTGTCAGAATAAGACATCTTAATTGCTTGATATGAGCATAGTCAAGCAATCAGTATGTTAGAGTCCGAGTTTGTGGTTTGTCAAAATAAGTTGCATTTTAACGCTATATATATCCCCTTTCGTCTATGGCGAGGGGACCAGATATGGCAGGTGTCCGAGCCAATTCCCACCATAAAATACAAGCATATATCTCTCATGGCGAGGGGATAACTAGAAAATTGTCTCTGTCTGGGTGTAGGTGAAGGTCACATTGAATACGATGCCCACCACTAGCTTCACCTTCAAGGCAGGTCTGAAAAATATAAGAAAGTAAGCATGATAAGTTAATGGTTCTTAGTTAAGATCGACAAGGATACATAGAGGATCATCTGACATGAGTGGCGGTTCCATATGATTTTTAATGAACGAGTTTGCTGAGTTTATAAGCAACGAGGCTCTATAGTATAGTAAATGCTAAGTTCTATTTCGTGACCCACAAACCCACATTTTGTTTGTAGATCTATGGGTTATAAATGAGCACTGTCCTCATCTTGTGTACTATATTTATTGTCTTTGTCTCCTTTCTCCTGTCCGTTATCCTAATAAAACATTTTTTTATACCCAGGCATAATTTGTTAAGACACGCGTTTTCAAGTATAATCCCACTAAAACGACAACCCTCTCACCTGGAAATGAGTACAGAAGTCTCGACCCCATCATTTGGATGTTGGGGACATCCAGCTTCCCAAGGACGTCTGATGGCAAAATAGTATTCTCCACATCACTTTCTACCCAGAGCTTCTTGCTGTTCCGTTTATACGTGTATGAATGGTAGAAACGGACATATGGCCATTTCTGAACCTGAAAAGACATTATGCCCAATTCACCATCACAGAATTATAACATTCAACAAATTGTTCTGCTACGTCCTGATACATGAAAATTAAGTTAAGTGAATTGGATTGACCATCATCTATTAATGCACCGAAACATAGGAACTAGTCTTAGTCTAGACTTAATTGCCATGTACATGTTATGATGTATTCTCATTCTTGCTATAAACCTTGGGTGGAGGTTGTGAGCATGTGAAGGGTAATTTAACGATCGGTATTCATCCTTTCCGGAATGCAGACTTACATGGTTTGGCCCTCATTTACATGCTGCCTGTACTTGAGAGCTAAATCCTGTTATGCTCCATTAAGATGTAGTAAGCTTATGGCTAATCCTATTGCTTTGGGGCTGAGCTAAGTGCGGTATGGACCTGGCACCAGGTCAGGATATTCTAATTTCAGGACTGAATATTATATGGTTATGTAAATATTGAGTTCTGATTTTGGGAATTTCCCTCATTGTCGACAGGTTGAATACAGGATAATCCATCCTGTTGGCCCGGCCTTAAATGACCCTGGCAGTTGATAGGCCGTTAAACATCAAGAATCAATCAATCTTACTATAAACCATCAAATAAATCTTAACGGTGAATTATACCACTGTGCAGCAGTAGCTTATACCACTATCGTGTTGACCATAAATGGAGAAATTACGTTAGTAACGTCAAAATGATGTCACCAACATCGCAATGACGTACATTTCATTCAACCAATCAATATTTATGAAGAATCATGTGTGAAATGTGTAAGAAAATATTTATTTAACCAAGTAAACTGATTATTGTGAAATAATGCACTCGTGATAAGGTCCTACTGCTAAACAAACTCGTTCGCTATGCTCGCTCGTTTGTTTAGCGTAAGGACCAAATTACTAGTGCATTATTTCACGATAATCAGTTCACCTGTGGTACATGTCTGTGGTACTTGATGACCGAAAACATCCTTAATTAACCATATAACTTTACAACACTGAACTGCAGAACTACAAATAAATATTTGTCACTGCAATGTTGGATTGATGTGTGTTGTCAAGTGAATTAATTATTCAATCACGTTTGTGATGAACCCAATTTGACAACATTTACGTAAACATTAAAGTAAACTACATGTATGCACATGGAAACAATTTTAATTTGAACATGAATAACAGCAAACAGAGAATTCAAACACAGTATTGAGAAACTGACTTACAACAGCCGGTAACAGCACACTTCCATGCATGATGGAAAGATATGTTCCTGTGGCGAACCTGATAATTACATTGAGTAGCAATGAAATATTTTTTATAACTGGACGGACCAGGCCTGCATGTCGCACCTGTGAGCCATTTGATACGACATGAGTGAAATGTACGTGCAAAGTTTAACAAAGGAAATAGAAAACATAGTTTACCAATCGAGCGTAAAGTTTTCATTTAATAAATGGAGAAATATGTGATTTTTCAAAGTCCGTGAAAGTGTGAGCGTGGATTTTTCACTGAATAATGGATGGGTGTTAGCAAGTGCACATGTATGTATACACAATTTTAAGCAAATCCACAGAAAGGAAACAGAATATATAGTTTGTTAAAAGAGCGTAGTTTTTGTGACGGACGGAATGACAGACAACTCCACTATACAACTTGTTGTGCAGGGTATAATAATGCAAATGTACATATAAATAAATACCTTAGTTTCTCACAGTCAGCATTTGTACCCGGTGGGTCAGGGTGGGTTGGGGTACGGGACTGGCCGACATGTAGGTCCTTGACCAATGCATGTTCGTCCCTAGAAATATATTAGTAAAACTGTTGTGAGTATACATGCTCGGTGTGAAACAGCAAAGGAATGCAAAACGGCCCATTATAGAGAGAGGTATGTAGTGTTACAATGATTAAGCATGCTTGTAGATAGTAGTAACGATAGAGGTACATGTATCATATGTAGTGTGGAAATGATTAAATATGTATGTAGACAGTAGAAACTGGAGGTTTAGTTACCTATATGTCTGATCATTTGACTCATCTGGGAGTTGGCTCGTGGACTCATCCGGGACTTGGATCGTGGACTCATCAGGGACTTGGATCGTGGACTCATCAGGGACTTGGCTCGTGGACTCATCAGGGATTTGGCTGGATGGCCGCTGTGCCTCTTCACTATCACTGAAATTAAGGGAAAACAGAACATGGAATATATGCCACAGATGGCGCACAAGTTCTATTTGATATCATTGAGTCAATAACACAAGTTAGTCCTTACAACACTAACTGTCCATGCTACTGTTTGAAGCTATTTCATTGGTCCGTTAAAATGTTCAGGCTAACTCATTACGAGCCGGCTCATCTGGATCTTAAATGTTTGCAAACAGCACAATAGATCGATGTAGTGTGGAAATTATTAAATATGCATGTAGACCGTAGAAACTGGAGGTTTAGTTACCTATATGTCTGATCATTTGACTCATCAAGGACTTGGATCGTGAACTCATCAAGGACTTGGATCGTGGACTCATCAGGGACTTGGCTGGATGGCCACGGTGCCTCTTCACTATCACTGAAATGAATGGAAAACAGAACATGGAATATATGCCACAGCTGGCGCACAAGTTCTATTTGATATCATTGAGTCAATAACACAAGTTAGTCCTTACAACACTAACTGTCCATGCTACTGTTTGAAGCTATTTCATTGGTCCGTTCAAATTTTCAGGCTAACTCATTACGAGCCGGCTCATCTGGATCTATAACTGTTTGCAAACAGCACAATAGATCGATGTAGTGTGGAAATTATTAACCCTTTCAACACCACAGACCTCTATAGTGGAGTTTACAAATAGTGTAGATCCAGATGAGCTGGCTCGTATTAATTGTGACTAATTTTCTATTTTTCCCGCCAAAACCTGACATTAATTGTTAATGAACATCCCTTTTTATGATTAATGGAATAGCCTGAAATATAACATGGAATATTGCATCCCAGTTACTTGGTGTTGAAAGGGTTAAACATGCATGTAGACAGTAGAAACTGGAGGTTTAGTTACCTATATGTCTGATCATTTGACTCATCCGGGACTTGGCTCGTGGACTCATCCGGGACTTGGCTTGATGACACCATTACTTTGCCCGAGTGTTGATTTTGTATGGCATTTATTAAACAAGTTGAATGAAGTCATAAGAAACGAGGTACAAGGTGGTTCACGAGTGCTTAAGTACCTAGGTTCTATGAACTCCTTCAACAAGTTTTATAAATACCGTAACTACATTTGTATTTCCAATCATCAAGAACGTAGTCATGTAACCCTCTCTAATAAACTTACATGTACTCAAGTTGTGACAATATATTGCTGACAACACTGGTGTCCAATTCATTGAAGTCCAGGCCCTCGGGATATTCAGCGGATGAATAGGTATCAGGAATATCGGAGACGGAGAATAGCAAGGTGTTCATAATGTCACTGGCTGGAGGCATACCAGGTACTTCAGCTGAAGGAGTACCCATAATGTGACTGGTTGGAGGACTGCCAGGTACTTCAGCTGATGAAGGAGTACCCATAATGTGACTGGTTGGAGGACTACCCGGCATACCAGGTACTTCAGGCGATGAAGGAGCACCCAAACTGTCACAGGATGCTGATGGAGAGGAGGATTCTGATGTTCGACGTGCTCTACGACCACTTCTCCCTCCTCTGGACCTGACCCGTCGTCCTCTCTTTGGTGTCGCTTTGACGTCACTAATTCGCTGTTCGCCTCTATCTTCACTGTCATCAGATGATTCTGATACTGGTCTTTCTCTATGAACACCTCTCCCACCTCTGGTCCTGACCCGTCGTCCTCTCTTTGGTCTCTGTTGTTCCCCTCTTCTGCCTCGACCTCTTCCACTATTGGTATTGATTAGGTCTGGATGCTCACATTGCAACTTCCGATTTTCATATGTGTTTACATAGGCCTTGTTGCAACAGGATTTATAGTCACCCATTTTGCAAGAGCGACAGAAACAAGACAGATTCCTAGTCATCAATGTATATGGTGACTCACTGACAATCTGATGGATTTTCCTAGAATTTGGAACACCTTTTATTTCTGTTTCTGGTCGGTTTCTATTTATTTCCCCATTTCGTACAAAGAAATATTCCCTTTTCACTAAATTTTGATCAATTTGCAGATGTTTCTGGCAGTACTTGTACAAATCTTCTGCATGGTTAATAATGACTTGGTTCCCAATAATGGCGCGGTCAATGGCTCTGTTTAACTGTCCTATTTCGGCATCGCCTTCTGCCTTTCCATGCTCCGACCCAAAGTAGTTTCTGTTAATATCTGTATGCTTTGACATATCGGCGAACGGCCCCTTAGACTTGTACTGCGAACTACATCCGTCACTAAATATTACCTTCGTTGTTGGCTTTTTATGTAGTTCAGTTTCAATTTTGTCATTCACCACTTTCTGGAAATGCTCGACTGCATGATAGTCATGTGTATTATCTTCCGAAATTACAACGGCAGAGTGTTTTACCTGTAACCCGATTGAATTGTTGTAGTATGTTATTATCGGATGCATTGTAATTTGTTCTTGTGTATAAAATGCGGATTTTATTTCATCCTGATAAATGACCGCCCTGTTTTTAGCAAAGTCCATAACCTGCAGAGTTTGGCCATCTGGTAATTCATTCTTAATTGAGTTGAATTGTTTAATTTGCCAATGTGCTGTATGTAGATGTTCAACAAATGAAAAACCCTGTGCGGGTTTGTCGATGTCTTGAAGTGCAAATTCTTTCAATAGGACCGTTTTATTTCCCGATTTTGTGATAACTATCCTTTTATATCGTCCATGAACGAGGGTCCTTTCCCACCGACTCCATGTTAAAGTTAGGTTTTCGGGGATATCTTCATAATATTGACTCAATGTCTCCAGATGATCAGCACATTTTGTGCATTCACCACTGATGCATTCTCTTTTGTGGTAAGCCGTCATATTTTCTTTTTCGCACAGCAAGATAGTGTTAATATCAATTTCGTTTGTCCTTTTCTTTGTTGTGTCCTTCATTGCCCGACTGAGTGTCAACATCTTGTAGCGTACGTTCACACAATACACACACACACAGTATTCCCTGTGGTTGTTACACAGTAATCTGACGTTCTTTGGTCTCAAAGCTGAAAATTTTCCTAAACTGACATATTTTGTTGGATTTTCAGTTATGTATTTTGAGTGAGCCGCTTTCAGAGAAATTTGTAGGAGATAGCCGGCCCCTTGCTTAGTGGTGTATCGTTTTTGAGGCATAGCTCGCGAAATGTCTTCCCGTATATAAAAATCTTTGATACTATTTTCATCAATTTTTGTACGCCTTTTATAATTTCCAATGCCGACTGAAAGCCTACTATTGCGAATGGTTTTTCTGTGCAATTTTAATTTCCTGGCAAGATATCGTTGACTCTTATGTTTTAATGCCTTCGCCAGCTGTTTCAATGCTATTTTTCCCTCCTTTGTTTGCTTCAATTGATCAATTGATGCTTGTCCTACATTTATACCATTGTCTTCCATTACAACATCATCAACCACTTGTTCTACGATTACGCTATCGTCTTCCATTACAATATCATTGTCAACCACTCCTCGTTCTACTATTACACCATCATCACCATCATCTTCCATTCCACCATCTACACCATCATCTTCCATTACACCATCTACACCATCGTCTTCAATTACACCATCGTCTATTCTATTCACTACCTCTTTCACTATCTTTGCTCCATTGATCGACTTTGCTACCGCTGCTTTCCTATCCCTGTCCTTTTTTCTCACCCATGTTTTCTTCTGTGGCGTCATAGTTGCCCGCTGCTTCCGTTTCGCTAGTCTCTGATACTCTCTCTTGTCGTTAATACATCTTCTGGTCACACCTTTACCAATACCTGTCCATTTTACTTTCAGTGTGTCTTTATGTGCAGTGGATTTTTTGTTTTTTACATATTTTTCTTGCCGAGCCCTCTGTAATTTTAACTGATTTTGTTTTCTGTCCAAAGCATCGGCGATTGGTTTCTTTTTCATAAGTTCTTTTTTAAGAGAGTCGCGCTTGTGTTTTGACAGACTTTTTTGTTTGTCTAAGTATAATTGATACTGTTCTGGGTGTTCCTCTTTTAGCCTTTTTCTGTATTTTGCTGATCTTGACGTCATTGTTCTGCAATATGAATGAATATAACACCTATCAATGACATATGCCTTTTTTATCCGGTAGTTGTGTTCTGCGATTTCCAAGGATCGCTATTGACTTTGTCTAGTTTGGTTGAACAAGACAAAACCTTAAAGACATATATTCTTTGTCCTCAGGGTATGTTGTGCAATGATACATAGGGTCATTAAAATCTGGAATTTGCAGAATTATATGTCGTTGACAGGTATATAGGTGGAATTATACGTTGTTGACTGGTAGGCGGAATTATAAGGCCGGGTCAAAGGGTTGGACTATCCCGAATTAAACCTGTCTGACTATGATGAGGGAAATTCCTAAAATCAGAACTCAATACATGTACATGTATTTACAAAACTATATATTCAGTCCTGAATTCAACAGCGTGGTGTATTTAGTGGTCATGCAACTAAAATTGTGTCCCTGGTCAAGGGATTACTGTTGGCCTTTAACATATGGATAGAATAAACAAGTTTGCTGAGTTCATAAGCATGGACTCATGAAATGAGTTTATTAACCCTTTCAACACCGCATACCTCTATAGTGGAGTTTGCAAATAGTGTAGATCCAGATGAGCCGGCTCATAACGAGCCGTCTCATCAGGATCTGCACTATGTGTGACTTAATTTTCTCTTTTTCCAACCAAAATCTGACAATTTTTTCATTAATTGTTAATGAACATCCCTTGTTATGATTAATGGAATAGCCTGAAATACAACATGGGAGATTCCATCTCAGTTACTTGGTGTTGAAAGGGTTAGAAACCATATGAGCCAGGATCTGAGAAAAACACCCTTATCGCTTCTCCGTAATTCACCAAAAATATCTGTATTTTAAATAAATTATAAATGTCGAAAGTTGCCGGAAATTTAAGAGTAGATGCGGAATTCTATTTTCGGCGACTTTCGACATCATTTACGTAAATTATCACGGAATTTCAAAATCTATTCGACAAATTACGGAGATGCCTTCAAAACCCCTCCGTGACAACACAATGTTAACTAGCCACGCCCATGGATCGATTGGTGTACCATGTCACGTGCCACGTCGAAAGTCAGTCAGAATGAACTACATGCATTTGGATTGACAAGGCGAGGTTGCCCGTCCGAAAAATTAACCAGGGGGGTGGGACTAGATGTGATTTT
>JBEVXT010000102.1:0-4418 GCA_040505955.1 Sedimenticola sp.
CCGAAAGTACGCAGATAGGACTAACACTATACTACTTTAATGTATCATTAAGACAACCAGAAATATGGCAATATGTCCGTCATTGTCCACGAAATTAATGCTATCACTGTTAGAAAGAAAGAACATATCTCCTACATACATGTACGTACCCACTACTTGAAGACGTGGGTCCGGCGTGGTAGGGGAAACACAAATTATTTTATGGTTGGCCTAACGTGAAGACTACGTCATTCGTCTTTTATTTATTCGCGCAGTCGGAAATAAAAGTACTGAAGGTACAGAAATATGTTATTTTCTCAAAACATGTTGAAGGGGTACACTACCGATTGCGTTAATCTTGCCATTGATCAGTTATCGAAACCGGTCTTGAGTATCTACTGGTGATGTGAACTCTCAATCAAACAGCTTGATTGGCCGAGCCTGAGCAGCTCAGGCTCAACCAAGCAAGCTCTTTGATTTCAAGTATACTTATCGAGTTAAAGCCCAACGGTTTTATGACCGCTGGTGAGATTACCGCAACCGGTAGTGTAGTACTATTCTACGATCACACAGATAATGATACAGACGGACGCCGGTAATATGACATGTAGCATATGGAGCTCAGCTGATACCTTCCTAAATAGTTCATTGTTTATTTAAACCACACAGCCGCCGCCGACCTTTTCAAGTCGGTTCCTCGTCATTTACACTTATCCGATTTTTATGTTTTATATACAATTTCATATTCATGCGCACTAAATAGACCGAATCGCAATTCTCCAAATTAAACAGCAGACAGTTGTTCAATAATGTGATAACCAAAGAGAGCACAATAACTATAGAATTTCATATACGTTACAGACGGACCCAACATGCCATAGTTAAAGTTCGGACAATGTAATACTTTTTTGGCGGTTTGGTGGTATATTCGGTGAATTGTCTAATTATGCACGTAATGGCCGCGCACAGTTTGATGTCTGCGACGAGATATAATAACATATACAAATCCACCGACACAATAACATATAGCCCAGATTCACGTTGAAATTCAAGACAACACACATGTCGTCATTCGAGGAGAAGAATTCATATATACGTTCCTACAGCTTGTTTTCGAATCCTGTTTCACAAGAACATACTAATGTACGTATTTACATTGTATGCTATATGAAATACATACTGTTTAAACTAAGACAAAACGCTGGTTTTTGGAATTGGTTGTCAGTATAAATATTGAATAACGATACCTAAATGCATGCGATCATGGGGAAGAAAGCAACAACTGCATTGCGGGTCGATGAATCCACGTATCTGGTATCATTGGTGTACATTAGTTTAAAACATGTCGTGGCCAAGAACAGCCGAAAATTCAGAGCAGCAGGCAATAAATCCAGGCATGCAATCACAAATAGTAATGTTCTATATATTATGTTGTCGTTCTTTCGCCATCATAGAAAATCTGCACATTGTGATGAACCTATAAGTAGTATATGGGCCTCTTTGGCTCCAAACAAACCGCCACCATCTTAGATTTACTAAATATGGTTTTAACTCCAAACAAACCGCCGCCATCTTGGATTTACTAAATATAGTAGGACGATGGTTTTAACTCCAAAACAAACCGCCGCCATCTTGGATTTCAAAAACTTGATAAAAAGTTTATAAAGTTCAAAAATCCTGAGAAATTTTCTAAAATGTCAAACAACTAAGTACGCGTCAGCGAGATATTAGCACACTTCGTTTCACCGACCGGTGGCGTAGTTGACGCCCCTTATATAGATACAATGTAGTGTATACTATACGTACTGATCTTCTCGCGACAGCACACCTCGTCGGTACAGCTGAAGCGGGACTGGCACGGGGCCTGGTCATTACAGTATGGCCCCTGTATCATCCCCGCTGGGCAGTTCTTGCTGCAACAACGCCCACTGCGACACGTGTAGCCGTATTTGCAAGGGCTGCTCTTACATAGGGCCCCACTTTGGGAACCCGAGGGGCAACTAGGGGGCACGCTTACGATATCCATGCAACATATACCTGTGCAAAAAAATGTATACATATGGCCTAGTAACATAATGTACGATATTCTTGCAACATATTCATGCGAAAACGATATATATGGATTAGTAACATAATGTCGTAACTGCTATGCTAAAGCATAGCACTTACGACATTATCTTACTAGAACATCGATATAAGGTCGTAAGTGTTATGCTTCAGCAGTTACGACTCTATGTTACTGAACACGTCAGGGATTTTACAAACATAATTCCTGAACGATCGACAGGATTTGTAGGAATGGAGACACACATTGCTAGCCGATTGATATAAATTACACGCCATGAGGTGATTTACCCTGGAAATCTTTCTCTGACGGAATTCTTTTCATTTAGACGTCCATCCGACGTAAAAAGTGTCATTTTTTATGTCATTTCCGGCGAGGAAAATCGAGGCAAATACGCATATGCATACGTCAAAATTAAACTCTTTACGGAGGTACAAATTCACGATGTATGGTGCATGTAATATATAATTTATTCAACTCACATTTTAAATACGATATTTATTTCCCTCGACATTTGTAAATGGTCCGCACTCGTTTCTTCATCAGATTTACAAATGTATCGAGGAAATAAATCCCCTATTTCAAATTGGAAGTTGAATAAACTATATATACTCATGCTTCAATCTTAGTTATTGGATAATAAGTTAATAACATATGTTGATCAATGAAACGGCAATTACAAATTGGAACTACGTATAAACTAGACGAGACCATCTGCATGGTAGTTAGCTGGCCCTTCCGGGTATATTAAGGGTTTCAACACACTTTTCACTCGTACAAACAAGGCGAACGAATGGACGTACGCACCCCTAAAGCATGTATATAGGGGCGGGCATCTGGCCCAGAAGCCAGGACGACACGATGGCCCACGTCGCATGCCCCTTGGGCACCATCGCAGCCAGGAAGGGGGTCCCAGCTCCGGTTCCGGCAATGGGTCCCGTCCCGATGCCCCCTCTCTGCTCGCCAGCGCTGTCAATATAAATACATACGAGACGCGCCGCGCCGCGCCGCGACATAACGTACCTTCGGGTATTTGGAATTTTCGCCGTGAATGGTTTTGAAAATTGAACATACTTTCCGCAAATTTCGTCAGAATTTAACGAAAATTCCAGAGCAAATGCGGAATTAGATTTCTGTAAATTTTCTACAATATTTACGGAAATAAGGTTCAATTTTCAAAACCATTTACGGCGAAAACTCCAAATACCAGAAGGTACGTTATGTTGTGGCGCGTCTGACGTCACGTGTACCTTCAGACAGAGATCCAGATACTGTGCGTAATTTGATCAACATCGAAGGAACAATTTCCACACCAAAATGCCAGTTAGGGAGTTCTTTAGAATCGTCTCCCTGAGACGGTTGTAAAGCACTCCCAACTTGACATTTATTGGTAAAAAAATAAGGAAATACATCTACTAGACCAATTAACTGTAGCTCTGTTTAGACAAGTGTTTGTTGGTGAGAAGTGAATGTAATTTTCGTAATTATGAGTGAATATGGTACAGTTTGTAAATAATATTTTTCATAAAATATACATCGACATGCATTGTACCTTCATACTAGTGTGATTGTTTTGTGTGAAAAGTGAATGAATCCATGTTATCTTTCGTAAAAACTTGACAACACTGTAGTACACACAGAATATGACTTCTGTCAACGTTGGTAGTAATTTGCCTCCAATATAGGCTATGGTATAATTCGTAAATCAACATTTTCATGAAAATAAAAAACAATTACATGAACAGTTTCGTATGTGAATAACAACACATGGTAATTGCGCACTCAAACATACTAAGTGAAGTCGAACCTCCATGAACAGCCACTCCTCTACAACAGCCACCTCTATTTACATGTACCAGCCAAAATTCTAGACCCAATGTAATGATCTACCACAGCTACAGTTAGTGTACGTAATTTCATCAAGTTTGTTAATTCTTCACCTAAACTGGCAAGTTGGAAGTGCTCTGGACTCGTCCCATTGACAGGATTCTAACGCATATCCAACTTGCCAGTTTTGGTGAAGAAACAAGAAGAGTTTATGCACCTCAAATGTATCTCTGATTACTCTATGACAGCCAGTTTGCAGTCTTCCCATGGCGGGTTGTTGTAGAGAGGTTGCACTGAACATATATAGTTTACGTAAATTACGTTGAATGTTGACACAAACTTCAGAGTACATGCGGAATTATATTTTCGATGTAATTCGCATTTATTTTCAAAAGCAATACCGGTGACTTACGACGATAGGATCGCTCTGAGATGTTCGTCAAATTATAACGTCAGTTGAAGAAATTATCAAAACCATTCACGCTGAAAGTACTAAATAGCCGAAGGTCCGTTATATGGAATAGATAGATCACGGTGTGTTCGCCTG
>JBEVXT010000103.1:0-8657 GCA_040505955.1 Sedimenticola sp.
CTTTATATCCTACCACAATTGAGAATTTTGCCATAAATGATTTACCGTAAATGATACCGGTGTGAAGTTAGCAGTGGGCAGCCCACTGCAGCCCACTGCAGTATACTGCTCACTGCTAAGGTGCAACCAGTGCAGTCCTACTGCTGGCAGTCCGCAGCAGTCTACTGCAGTATACTGCTGGCAATCAGGAGCAGGCCACTGCAGTGTACTGTTAGCAAAATGTTTCTTATTTTTCAAGAGGAAGAACCCTATTGATTTTCTGATTTTCCCGACGAGTTCTCTCCCCTTGGACGCCGAAACAGATTTTCTCTATGTGTATCATTGTCCACGCGATAACTTAAGTTCTTCTTGACGTACCTTAACCAAACTTGGTATACATATTTACGACATCAACAGGAAGAACCCTATCGATTTTCGGAAATTTCCCACGACTTATCTCCCCCTCCAGGCGGCCGAAACAGATTTTCTCTATGGGCATCCTTACATGCATGTATCCTTATCCACGCTATAACTCAGGTTCTTCTCGACGGACCTTAATCAAACTTGGTATACACATTTTTAACATCAAGAGGAGAAAGCCTATCGATTTTCGGAAATTTCACACGAGTTATCTTCCCCTGGCGTCTGAAGCAGATTTTTTCTATGGACATCGAGTTGTGGTGTATCCTTGTCCACGCGATAACGTGAGTTCTACTGGACGAACCTTAATCAACTTGGTATACACATTCATGACATCAAGAGGAAGAAGCCGATCGATTTTCTGAAATTTGACACGAGTTACCTCCCCCTGGCATCCGAAACATATTTTCTCTATAGTCATCCTTGTGTAATATCCTTGTCATACTGAACTATTGGCTCTTATTGGCGGTCTTATCAAGATGAATAACACGCTTGAATTTCGGTTGTCTCGCTTTAGTTCCATGAGGCAATGGGCATGGAATTCTTTGGTTACACCGGTTCCGATTTTCTATGGGTAATTAGCCGACAGTACATGTAAGCCTCACGGTAATATATACTCAACAAAACTAGAAACGTCCCTGTTTTATAGCCGGTGTAGCTCTGTCTGTGTATGTGCTACATGTTCAATGTACATGTATTTTAAACCCTGGCGATGTTGAGAATACGATCGTGTAGAGTTTACCCGATACACACGGTTTACATATCGGCCAGTGACCGGAACGTTGATTTCCACTTTTTGCACGTGCACGCTATACATGTCATCGATATGTTGATTCAGTTCATGTCGTACCATTCATGCGATAGGGGCTATTCGGAAAATTAAAACACTTTTTTAATTTTTCACTGTTTTCGATATGCCACGGCTTTCCGAAAACGAGCGAAATCAGGCAATTGGGATGCTTGCGGGTGGGATGTCCGCCAGGACGGTCGCGCGTCGGTTCGGGTGCTGTCGGAAGACGATTGATCGTCTTGCAGGCCGGTACCAGGCGACTGGGGCTGTTCACGACCGGCAGCGACCTGGTAGGCCTCGTGTAACGACGGCTAGAGCCGATCGTTACATTACGTTGACGCACTTACGTCAACGTCGATTGGCAGCCACAGTCACTGCTAGGCGATACGGTGTCTCAGGGCAGACCATTCGCACCGTGCTGCCAGGCTGTTATGGGCGCGACGTCATCTGAACTGGAGAAGGGCCGACTGGAACCGAGTTTTGTTCACCGATGAATCTCGGTTCACAGTCAGTCATGCTGACGGAAGATTACGGGTATACAGGCGTAAACATGAAAGATTCGCCGATTGTTGCATTGTTGAGAAGAACAGGTTTGGGGGAGGGAGCGTAATGGTCTGGGGAGGGATCATGGGAAACCGGAAGACAGATTTGGCTGTTGTACAGGGCAACATCAATGCACAGCGTTATGTTGCAGAGTTGCTAAATGCACATGCCTTACCATTTATTCGTCAGCATGGTCCTGGTGTGACATTGATGCAGGACAATGCCCGCCCTCGCGTGGCCAGGGTCACCACTCAATACTTGCAGCAAAACAACGTCATGCCATGGCCCGCGGTTTCCCCGGATCTCAACCCCATTGAGCACATATGGGATGAGCTGGGCCGCAAAGCACGAGCTAACCATCAGATTGACAATGTTCGCGATCTGACACGGGCGTTACAACGGGAATGGATGAATTTGCCCAACGCACTGGTATTGCGTTACGTTACGTCGATGCGGCGTAGGATCATTGCATGCATTCATGCAAATGGTGGCCACACTCGGTACTAACGAGATTTACTGGATGTGCCACATTTCTTATTGAAATTCCATCTCTAAACATTAACCTTTCTGAGTTTTTGTGATTTTTGATTTCGACCCCTACCGCCCTTGGCCGGTTATCTCTCGAAAAGTTAACAAGATATCCAGATGCAATGAATTTGCTTTGATACAGAAATGAATGAACTTGTTTTTCCATTTTGATTCATAAAAGTAACCCTTTTGGTTTTCGAGAAATCTTTCCTTAAATATAGAGGGACGTTTCTAGTTTTGCTCAGCACATGTGGTATAGCTATTCAATAGATACAATGTCATCGCATAATTATGGTAAGGCATTTGTAACAGATTTTATTTAAAAAAACACAATTGATTAACGCTTTAACGCTATTAATGCAAACATACAGACTGACTGACAGAATTAAGAAAACTCCTTGTATATATCCCTGGCTATTCATCGTTGATGTTTGGTATACAGTTGTTGGAAAGGCCAAGACAGTTGGATGCTAGTGTCTTTCGCGGGACCTACCTTTGGGTAGCCTCACGATATGAGAGTATAAACCAATCAAAATCGAGGAGACACTCATTCCGTGAGGCTATCCAAAGGTATAGGTATCGGTAATGGCACTTGCACTGCCAGACAGTTGCTCTGTACGTGCTGTACATGCATATGAAACAGTTAGATATTACTGGAATAGAGATAAATATTGCACTGAAAAAAAAGAAAAATACTATTTATGAACGTATTTCAAAATTTAAAAGCATGAAGTGGTTTGTTTTTCTCCGTAGAAAAAGAATACACATTTAGTTTTTATATCTAAGTTCACGTGTTTTATCAAAAACAACCAGGGTCAGTTTACCCAGATGGTTACTGATTAAACGGTCAACCAAAACCCACTTATAGATAATTGAGAAATGCCACGGTGGCCACTGTATGTCTTTGAACATCTCCATGGGATATGAGCAGTTGTGGTTAATTATGTCCGCCAAGATAGTTCCACATTTGTTCGCTGAGTGTAAATTGCCGATGACGAATTAGACAATGTACCTACAGACAGTATAAATTCTTTCAATGGATGCTATCATAATCCCAATTGCGATTTTTCTTGAAAATGGTTTAGAAGACTCACATTTTCCGTAAATGGTGTTGAATGATGACATATTCAGATCGAAATGTCGTATAGTGATTTGAACATTTTGTAAAATTTGGAATTTGTAGACAATAATTCAGTGTCATGAAAAATTGCACATAAAATGTTCAGGGCAAATGCGGAATCTGAAAATGCTGTAAACTTTCGACAGCATTTACCGAAAATATTGTAAAATTTCTGAACAATTTTCAAGGAAAATATTCACACAAAATATTCAGGGCAAATGCGGAATCTGAATATTTTGTAAACTTTCGACTTTCAGGGAAAATATGATTTCTTAAAAATCATTTTCAAGAAAAATCGCATGTACCAACTTTTCAGTGAAAGTACGGAAGTGAATTGCACATTTTGTCAACTTTCAACATCATTTAAGCAAAATATCCCATTTTTTAAAAAATCGATTATAGGAAAAAATCGCAGATGAATTTATGTATATAATCCCATAGAAGTGATCATGTTCTCGGTATTGGTTCGGACTTAGAAACATTCTGTAGAATATTTGAAATGTGACAATTCTGTAACTTTGAATTAAAATGGAAGCCAAAAGATATAAAGCTATTTTGAAATGTTTTATTATGTCAGATTAAAGTACATGAAATATACTATTTGAACATATCTGCACAGGAAAAGTAATTTTATTATTTCAGTACTAAATATGCTGTCAAACATGTACAAAACCACAGTTCTACATTTTTTATATGTAACATATAAGGGGCGTATATTACCAACTTCAAACGAAGATGGAAGCAATAACTTTTTTAGTTATTTATATGAAATTTAGATCTTAGGAAAGCCTGGTAAGAAAAATAACTTTATCGACATATCTGCACAGGAATGATTAGTCAACGACAAAGTACTTAAATGAACATTTCAAAATAAAATCCTTATATATTTCTATCATCGTGGAACTACCTTGTCAGGCCAGGTAAGATTAATTTACCGATATAGTTCTACATGTCCACGCGATAACTCAAGTGCTTCTTCACGAACCTTAATCACACTTGGTATACACATTTATCTCATCAAGAGGAAGAAACCTATCGATTTTCTGAAATTTCACTCGAGTTACTAGTATTGAAAATGTACTGTCTGTTACATCTGTTGATATGTACCATGCCGGTCTCCAGCCCGGAAATGGGGGAGAGGTTTTCCGGTTACAATTTAAAGCATTGACATCAGTGATGGTCAATCGACATAAAATTGACTATATTATTTATTGTTAATTTGTTTCCTATTATAGCTGCATAGAAACACAGAACTGTGCATGCTACATGTATCTGTCGTCGGTCTCTCCAGGGTAATATTTTCTATTTTCCACAAACTGGAGAAGTAAATAAACTCAGTCAAATTGATCAACCAGACTGTATGTTTAACAGATATTTATCCAACGGCACCATGTTTGACACATGTAGTCGACTTGTTATATTTATCGGCCAAATCTCTGTTGTTCATCCGTTTCAGGGTTGGTGCTAATCCTATTACATTTAGGGGAAGGGGCTAAGCCTTCTCCCCCTCTGGCGTCCGAAACAGATTTTCTCTATGGGCATACACATTTATCACATCAAGACGAAGAACCCTATTGATTTTCCGAAATGTCTTATGACTTATCTCCTCTTGCCAGACGAAACTGAGTTTTGTTAATTATATTTTAATACATGAAGTATTGTTTGATGGATGTTAACCAAATTCGCTATACAGGCTTATTACTTCAAGACGAACAACTCTTAGGCCATTATAAAATAATTCCTAGATTCTCATCCCCGCCCGCCCCCGTTTTTAGGCCCCGCTAATTTTTATTTTTAGTTTTCTATCTCAATTAGCTGCTTGCCTTATACAGTTGATCACCATAGACACCAATTGCCCTAGTTATTTGTACATCATACAAATATAAAATAAAAAATAAAATTTCACCCCCCGCCCCCATTTTGAGAAAAAAATTGTATGAGAAACTAGCATTTATTTTATAATGGCCTTATTATATCCACATATTTCCAATGAGCTATCTCCCCGTGTTAGCCATAATTGATTTTCGCTAACTGTAATTGTGTCCACCCATCAATGTGACCTTTTCTCGACGGGCGTATATTGTGATTTTCAGCACTCTTGTTGTGTTGATTATCATCTGTTTATCGTACGAATACCGTCAAGTCGTTACGTACCATATAAATGCATCCAACGCTACGTTACAGATGACGCTTCAGATTGCTGCATTCATGTTTCATACCCCCTCGCGCGTATGACATCTATTTAGGGCTGACGAAAACATACATGTATCGCCATGTGTATCGCTAAATTAAACAACAAAGGTACCAACAATATGCTAAAGGTGGGGCTAGACGCCACAATCCCTACGCCAAGACACGTCAACCCTAAAGCATGTGGAATAAATGTATGTACATGTATACATATTTGGTTATTGATTTGTTTTACGCATTAATAATTTTACAGATTATCTGTGACGTACTAGACACCTGGAAATACAATGTAAAACACACGACTGTAGAATTTAACTGATTTTATTATAATTATTGAACACTATTAAACTATTGAACCATTCACAATCTTGAAATGAAACTAGAAATGTGGCCTGTCGGCACACGAATACCCCCGCTGTCAGTGCTGGAGATATCATGCATTTAACTATTGACCTCCAAGCATGACCTGACCTTGAACAGACATGGCTGGAATTCGCGTTCTGCATGTCGTCTCGATATGGTGAACATTTGTGCCAAGTTATTTCAAAATCCCTCCACCAGTTAGGGAGATACAGAGCAGACACAAAATAGCAAACATTTGACCTTCAAGTATGATCTTCACCTTGAATCGACATCGCTGGAAGTTGCGCTCTGCATGCCGTCTTGATATGGTGAACATTTGTGCCAAGTTATTTCAAAATCCCTCAAGCAGTTATGGAGATACAGAGCGGACACGAAATAGCGCGCATTTGACCTTCAAGTGTGACCTTGACCCGACGTGGTTGGAAGTCACGCTCTGCACGTCGTCTCGATATGTTGAACATTTGTGCCAAGTTATTTCAAAATCCCTCCACCAGTTATGGAGATACAGAGCGGACACGAAATAGCGCGCATTTGACCTTTGACCTTGAAGTATGACCTTGACCTTGAACCGACGTGGATCGAAGTCGCGCTCTGCACGTAGTCTCGATATTTTGAACATTTGTGCCAAGTTATTTCAAAATTCCTCCACTAGTTATGGAGATACAGAGCGGACACGAAAATCCAGACCAATAACGTAAGTAAGTAAGTAACAGATGGACGCAGTGACTCCTATATACCCCCTCCCAAACTTCGTTTGCGGGAGTATAATGAAGAAAGTATAAAGGTACAATGTAGGAACGGGCAACCTGATGCTTAAAACAATAGGGTCACCATAGCACTATATCGCTCACCTGAGTAAGTCACCAAACTAAGGTGAGACTATTCTGGCGTCCATCTTGGATCATGTAATGACCCAATTTTTAAATACGTATGATCGTATGATCAGTTATGGCGATGTACGACTGATCGTACGATTAGTCGTGATAACCTACGACTGATCGCACCACCACGACTCGTACGATCGGTGCCATTGGTGGCCCGAATGTAGAATGGAATCGTGACTGGTCTTGAGTATATATATAATGTACTATGCAGCACCGGGCTTGCGACCAGGATACGACCTAGGTACGACACAGGGAGGAGGGAATCGCGATCAAATCGCAGAAGCGATCAAATCGCAGAAACATCGTACAACTGGTCTTAGAAGTCGTGTGTAATCGCTAGAGCAAAATTAGTCGCAGCAAGATTGATGGTCATGTTCAAGACTGCGATTCCAAATTGGAAGAGGTCGTAGACAGATCGTACATGGTCGTACGATTAATCGTTCATGGTAGCCCCACTGGTCGTACATAATCATGTGCACATACATAATTATGTGCAGACAGACAAACGGTTGTGCGACCTCACGACCGGTACTGGTCGTACGACCTCAGTACCGGTAGTGCGAACATTCACGACTAGTTGCACGACGTTAAGAGCCGTCGTGGCTATCTAATATCTATTGCACGACCAATCTTAAAGTATACGTTGTGGAACTAGTCGTGAATGGTAATCCTACCGGTCGTGAGGTCGCACGTCCACGACTGGTCTGGTCTCGACCATGTACGACTGGTGGTGCGACGATGTACTACTGGTCGTACACCTATGCACGACCTATCAGTGACCTCTTGCGATTCGGAATCGCCGAGAAAAAGTTTTGAACATGTCATCGATCTTGCTGCGACTAATGTGGCTCTAGCGATTATGCACGACCTCTACGACCAGTCGTACGATGTTTCTGCGACTTGGATGCAATTCCGAACTCAATCGGTCGTAACTAGGTCGTATCCTGGTCGCAAGCCCTAACTGAGGCCTAACGAAGATTGTCAGCAAGCGCTCACATGCAACGCTTGTCTGAGTCATCATACTAACGTCAATATGATTTTGTGTTACTTTAGCACAACTCTTACAGACGGATGAAGGTCGAATGAAATAACGGCGCCACAGTTTGCAATATACGTCCGTTGGAAATGTCAGCATTGCCCTATATCGGTCACCTGAATATCTCACCAAAGGGAAAACAATTTGATGATATCGTCTATTTCACCAGTGGCCACTGTGATTTTGATACCCTGTATGGCCATCATGGCTGACATAATGGCCCAGTCTTTAAAACGGCTCTGGAGATTGAGATGTTTGAAGTTACTTATATACATGTATGTAGGACTCACAAGGAGGATCTGTCCCACAAACCGCGCCAATCCCACAAACTGGGACAATACAACAAACTGGGCCAAACATGGCCGTCATTCAATCCCTATTTGGTCTAAGACCTAGTAGTCCGGAGGCAGGACCCCATATTTTTTGTTAACCTTGCAATGTTTCCTTACAAGCTATTCTTGGCATTTTTTGATAGCACATGGTGTCTCGATGATATTTTGCCTGGGTGGCCACTTTTTAAAGGCTTCGGTTTTTCAGAATCCAAGATGGCCACCGCGAAATACCAACATTTTGATATCATCATAAGTCATATTTGAAGTATACCTTGGCACCTAAAATAATATTTTTCATGTACATGAATCTGATTACGGCAGTAATGTACCATTTCTTTTAGATTTCGGCTTTGTAAGAATCCAAGATGTCCGCCAAGATGGCCGCCGCGAAATACCAACATATTGATTTATAAAGTAAATTTGATCTTTCGGCGGCCATCTTGGATGACGTATTTGTATTTGTGTAGGGTTT
>JBEVXT010000103.1:8667-9950 GCA_040505955.1 Sedimenticola sp.
ATATTGATTTATAAAGTATATTATACTGATGCTATTATACTATATATATATATATATATATACATGTATATATATGTTTTAGAGCTAGAAGGAAATGTGATTCTGGCCGTATTTTACTATTCTTTTACTCAATCGAGAAATTACAGTCCTCCATGATGATGCAATCGCCTATCCAAGGTCGTTCCTGTATTGATGTGAAGGCCACCGCTCTTGAACATGCTGGGATCATACCGGATATCTTGGCGCTCCATGCTCTTACTGGGTGTGATTCAGTTGCAGCGACCTATGGAATTTGCAAGACAACAGCAATTGCTGTGTGGCTCGAAAAGGTTACATGCTGGATCAGCTCGGCCAAGAAACAGCAGATATGGTCAAAGTAACCAAACAAGCAACATCGTTCATAGCCGCGTGCTATGACAGAGAGCATGCAGCTGCAGTGGGCACAGAAGACGGGAAAATCAACAGCCACGCCAAAACTGTGTAGTTCACCTCCCACAACCGAAGCATTCGAGCAGAACGTTCGCCGAGCGCATCATCAGGTTGCTCAGTGGTACTCTGCCCTGAGCGGAGATCCACCTTCCCTTAATGCAGTAGACTACGGGTGGGAAGCGGACGACAGAAATAAATGTATAATTCCACTGAATATGGTAGATGGGGTGCCCTACGCTCCAGAAAAAATCCTGAAGTTGGTCCGGTGTGGCTGTGCATCAGATCGAGCGTGTAGCGGTGGGAACTGTGTTGCATGGGACACCAACTTGTTTGTACATTGTTGTGCGCCTGTGGTAGTGGTCCTGCCTGCTCCAATCCTTTCAACATAAAAGAGCGTGTAACCGAACACACGAGCGATGAAGATGATCAAGACGTTGGCAATGATGATGAATGACTAATGTATATGGCCAATTGTTCCACATAGTAAATTCTACTGCATTTACAACTTTAACACTTTATGGGTATATTTCTTAAAATATGGAATAGCAGTGAAACATAGTTCCAAACCCTCTGAAAAGCAAGTGCTTAATTTATTCGAATTTTGTATACCATCAAATAATATGCCAAAAATATAATAAGGCTCAAATCACATCATAAATTAAACAAGAGTGCCGAAGGTCACAAAATACGCCCGTCGAGGCGTGGTACAGAAATTTGTTAAAGTCCGCCAAGGGGAGATAACTCATCGGAAAATTCCGAAAATCAATAGGGTTCTTCCTGTTGTCGTGACAAAGCTGTATACCGAATTTGGTTAACATCGGCTAAGTAGAACTAAAGTTATCGCGTGGACAAGT
>JBEVXT010000104.1:0-8264 GCA_040505955.1 Sedimenticola sp.
TCGGAGACAGGTAACACCATACCAGTCTAAATCAGTAACATCCCTTGCACTGTCTAGAAGTAAAATCATGCGACTTCGTGTCGCAATAACGACCAAGCTCACCTGGCCAAAACAGCAACACGGTTTTGGCTAGGATCCGAGTTGACGCGCATGTTAGCCTTTTGATTCATATGGGCCTCCTAATTCTCTTTATTTTCACCCCGGTCTTGCACAATTAACCCATATGTATCTAAAACTATCTGTTTATTGGGTTGGTGGTTGGGGTTGCTTTAGTGGTGGGTGTCCTGTCTTTTTTAGGAAAAGGTGGGTTTCAATGTTGTCTTTATCCACATCTTTTGTTTAGTGTGAATCACTCACTTTTAACGGCCACTGGAGCAAGTTTATTGATGTTAAAAAAACGGTTTTTGATTGTTACAGCAAGAAAATTTCTGATCAAAAAATCAAGTTAACTGACCCGATAATTTTAGCATAGAAAAAAAATATTGGTGCACTTAGATTTTGTATGTCAGGAGTTTAATGCCTGCAAATGTAAAGAAAACACCAAGTGTAGCCTGAATAAAGCACCGTGCCTTTGAGTACACCAACAACATGATTGGGGTAGAAAAAGCAACTGCATACAGAATATGGGCTGTAACAGATATTATAAATGTGCCAGAAACAAGTGCAAAGCTAACCCACAATGGTGCTCCCGATTTTAAACCTAGAGAAATTATTGCAATCCATGCCAAAGGAGCCTTAGGATTTGTCATCATAATAATAAACCCTCTTTTAGCATAACCAAACTTGGAATCCTTTTTGACTATAAGTACATTAGTTTCAAGATCTTGCTCCGATAATGCAGACTTAAAAGACTTATATGCCAGCCAGAGGAGGTATACCCCACCGAGTATTTTTATGACGTAAAGAGCTAGAGAAAACTGAGAAATAACTATTGTTAAACCCGCTACACTTAATATAGCCCAGACCAGTGACCCCATTGCAATGCCAAGTGCTAATGCGATTCCTGCAGCACGACTTACATCCATGGATGTACCTATAACAGCTAAAATATTAGGCCCTGGACTAGCTACTGCCAGCATGAAAGCCGAATAGGCTAGAAGAATACCGGGAAGATAGATTAAAAGCTCTTGCATAGATGATCATCCTTTCTTTATTTTCGTATAACGCCCGCATTAGCGGTGCGGCTTTGCCATTTCCGACGGCATGAAATTGGTAGAAATGGTTACCGCCACTAATCTATCCTTTCTGTTTCAGTAAAATAAAGCATAGATTCCTTGGGATTTAAATGTTCAATTACTTGCACGATGTCTGATAACTGAATTTCTGAATAGTGTTCACGCATGCCTTCAAGCATCACTTCATCAGGCCATTCTTCAGCTTTCCCCAAGAACTCAGCTGCTTTAGACAACGGCATGACGGTACAGCGGTTAACCCAAACAGTGACCGTTTTTTCTGAGTTACCTTCACACCAATAAACCATTGGGCCTACATGTAGTTGGTGTTCTCGAAATCTAATAGTTGAAGTTTTCTCACCGGCAACAATCAGAGGAAATAATCGCTCTACAACATCAAGTTTCTGCATAGTAGTGTATATCTAATAATTTCTAGCGCCGCAATTTACTAAAGGTGACTGATTGGTATTTTTTGCCAATCAGTTGACTTTCAGTAACATTGCTTTGTTAGGTAACTATATAGGGTTTTACTCAAGCTCAGCCGTCAAAATTTTAATTCCTGCGAACCCGAAAAAAATCGCGAATACAGACTCGAAATAACGACGAAGGCGAAAGTAAGCGACACGTACGGTGGTGTTTGAAAATATATAAGCATAAGTTTGAAAAACTATATTTGCCATAAAACTAATAGCGACAATCACTGCTACCAATTCCTGTGGACTTGTATTTGCTGGAAGTAAGATTGCATATATTGATGCGAAAGAAAGAATGACTTTTGGGTTGGATAGTTGCAAGGCCATCCCTTTTAAGTATGTCATTTTCAAATCCGATTTCACCGCAGCTCCTATTTGAACATCTTTCTTGGTACAGGCTGAACGTACAGACTTGCACGCTAAATAAAGCAAATAACCCGCCCCAATATAACGTAATAGTTCAAACAACCAAACATTGGTGTACATAATTTGGCTAAGTCCAAAAGCAGCAGAACAAGACCAAATAATTCCACCCGTAGCAATGCCAAAAGCCAGCGCAGAACCTTGCCCTCTTCCATGATTTGCAGAAGTAGTTGCTATCGCAATAGTTGCTGGGCCTGGGCTCGCTATAGAAAAAAATACAGCGGCAAGTATTAATAGATAGTTGATTTCTGACATATTATGTATCCTATTTAAAATTGCAGATTTTCAATATCGGCTAAAGTGAAGTACTTACCAAACGTCTAGGTTCACGCAAAAATACAAAAATATGGGGTCAGGTCTCCCATTGTCCATTATGGGTGGTCATGCGCAATGGGAGATTTGCCCCCCATTTCCAGCCGGAGAAAAGGCAATCCGGTAGTTACTCTTGTTCTGTGTAATCACTTAGCTTACCTCACAACCTGTAGGTAAAATACAAAGTAACCAAGATAATTTTTTGGGATACATATAGCCTAAAGTACCGAGCGCTAACCCAGTCACTAGAATCCATGGGCCTACCTCAGTAGCCAATGAGGATAGTGGAAATAGCGTGATAGGCCCGTAGATAACTCTCGAAATTAGACCTATTATAGCGCCAAGAAATGAAAGTACGACTGCCAAAAACACCCTTTCTAATAATGACACGTCTTTATCCATAATTTAGTATTTCTTCCTTTTACACAGAACGCCCAACTCAGCGGGCAAATTGAGCGCAGCGGAATTTGTTCCGGTGCAGTTGCTTGTCGCAATACCAGCGCAATACCAAGCGCAATACCAGGACACCCATCACTAAATCGTGTGTGTGTAAGTGATGGATGCCCTGATTGTATTCTCTCATCATTCTAACTCCACCAATTGGATGCCTATCTTGTGTGCAGCAACCTTTAATCCTTTATCTAGTGTTTGCAAAGAAGTACTTGTTTGCTGCGCACATTGAATTAGATAAGCATCATATGCATAAATATTTAATGCATGTGATATCTCAAATGTTTGCTCAAGAGGAACATCAATGAATTTTTCGTTGTTTAGCCGGTACTGACTTTAAAGTTTCATCTGACCCCACTCATTTCCATCTGTTTGCCACTCATTTTGTTTAGTGCTCAAAGACCTTGTCTGGCTTTAAAGGAAAATACCCAGGCGCGAGCAGTTCCACACGCTTGACGCTGGATTTCGGGGATGAATCTTGTCGCTGCTTTTTCTGCCAACCGAGAATATAGAGTTCACCGTTAGTTGCACGTGTGGCATCCAGTGCCCTCTCCTCTTGGTGCAGCGCAACGATCATTGTAAGTGGTAATTTATAACGCTGGTGCAACCGAAGCAGCGTTTCCCAAAGGCGGACAAGCTCTCGGTAGCTTGGCTGATCCATCTCCTGAGCCGGGTCATCAAGTAGCATCCAGGCTTCATCGAAGCGTCTCTTCGCTAGGTAATTGGTGTAGAACCAAGCCAACTCAAGGATATGTTTCTCTGCTGAGTTATACAGATAACGGATATAGCGTCCCCCATCACCTGCCTGTATTGAAAGCATTTTACCACGTCGCTCAAGCTTCAATTTAGGCTGTTCGGGAAGCAACCACGGCGCTGTTGTCAAGGTCATAGTCAGTTCGCTCCAGACTTTTTCCATCGTAGATGGTAGGTGCTCCTTCATTACTTTTTCCAGACGAAGATCATACGCCTTTCGGACTTCTCCAAGTGCTTGTGGATCCTCCAGCGCCTTGTCCGCCTCTTGTGCAAGCTCAATAAACCGATTTGCCAATTCATTAGCCCCCTGTTCCGGATCGGTATGAGGCTGAGGCGCATCTGGCAATACACTCATACGCGACAGATCCTCTTTTAGCTTCTGTCTCTGTTGAGGATCAGTCAAGGCTACCTTCAGGGTCATTCCATCCCGTAGAAAAGGCTGCAACAATTCGTTTAATCTCTTTTGATCCCCAACAGCGATAGGACAAACAGCGATACTGGTAACTTTTAATGTCATTTCGAGATCTTTCTGTCGGGTTTGAATATGTGCATAATGGCTACGCATCTCAATGATACTGTCATCTGTTTCTGTAAGAAGAGTGGCAACAACCTGCTCTATACCGTTGCGATCTGATACATCGCTGTCACAGACCGGACAGGTGTCTGGATGCTGCTTAGCCCAATGAGGGCCAAGATACTGCTTGGCGTTCTCCAATAAGTCAATCCGACCTCTCAATGCCTTACCATGCTTTTCCAGATCGGCGCGCTCTTTCGCCAGTGAGTCGATCTCAGCAGCCAATGCCTCACTGTCCCTCTCGCTATTTGCTGGTTGTTCTTCTTGCTGCTGGCCTAGCCATTCACCCCAGCTGTCCATTTGTCCATGTATTGTTTCCAACTCGTTTCGTAAAGATGATGTCCATTGCAGATGTTCTTCACGGAACTTGATGGATTGTTCCGACGATCTGTCAAACCGGTATAGGCTTTCTTTGATCGTATCAGCAATCTCACTTGTCGAGGCTCCCTGTTCCTGAAGTTTAGCCAATGTAGCAGAGAGCCGTTTCGCCTCACTCTGCTGATAACCATCCCAGTTGGCAAGTAGGCTGCTGGCCTGCTGAGTGTCGAATCTGGAAAGGCTGGCTATGAATCGTAGCCAGTTGAGATACTCTGCTGGCGGGCGGTTAAGGCATTTCTCCAGAAGGCCTTGAGCCAAGCGGTCATAAGCAGTTGCGCTACGCGTTATGGCATTATTCAAGTTATATTCACGGGTGAACTGGTGTTTTATCTCCTTTAATCTTGCACTCTCGCTATCTAGCCAAAGTGTGAGGTTGTCCGCCAAGGCTGAATATCCACGCAGCACCAGTTCGGCAAGCTTGGCCTTTCCAACATCGAAAAAGCGTAATGAATCCTCCTGATTTAGAATTACACCATCATACGATCGTAGGTTGTCTTCAGTATTTATAGTGAAGTTAACTTTTCCCCCGCTTCCCCATTGAAATGAGGGCTGTCTGTCACCTCCATCGGTGGGTGCAACGTACTCATTCAGATAAGTCTCTTCACTACGTCGTTGTACATCCTTATCAAGAAGAAAACTCTCCAGTCTTGGTGAAGTGTGAAAGGCAGCCAACGATACCGCTTCTGTGAAACTGGTTTTGCCCGTGCCGTTGGGGCCAAACATAATCACTGCTCTAGGCTGGTTGGGTGCGCCATATTTAGGCGCGATCTCCAGAGATTCGATATTGCGGAACGACTCTACGCGAAAACGGGAAAAGTGGCGTGGTTCGTGAGTTGTCGCCAGTATTGTTCCCTGAGTGTAGCCTTTTGCCTTCTCCTCCAGTTCACGGGCAAACTGACGGGCGCTCGCACTTCGCACCTCCTCCGACAGCCCGTCGATTGACGCCAAAACCTGAGCATCAGCAGATAGCCACTTTTCCGCCTCATGCGGGAGACGTTTCATCATAGCTCTCGTGTGCAACAATAGCCGTGGCATGCCGTGTTTCGTCAAGGACGCTACAATGTCATTGTCGTTGATTCTCACGACATCAATGGAAATCTCCTCAACAACCCCCGATTCCCGTCTGATGTCCAGAATCTGTTCCTGCCAGTTATCCCATTGCGCTGAATCCACAAGCCAGATGATGCCGACTCGCCATGTGCTGTCTTTGTCCTCATCCACATCAGCTTCAGCCTTACCAGTATAGTTGGCCTCCCTGAGCAAGCGAGAGCGGATCCCCAGTGCCTGGTTGACCTGCTTCTGCAATAACTCTTCACTGTATGGTAGTAGATAGAAGAGCCAACCGATGTCGCCATCTTCGAGTAGCAGTCCGCCAGCGTTGTGCTGGTCAACTTGCCGAGTCAGGGAATCATTCGTTAGCCAGCGCAAACGAATCCCATTATTATCAATATCTCTATCCATGGCCGTTCGGTACTGCTCCTTAAGCCAAGATTCACACCCTTCAAGCAAGTTATTCATTGCTCCCACCTCTCAATGTCTCTAAGTCGACCCAGTCAATGGCGTCACGTTTGGCCAGGTGTGTATGCGGCATCATTCTGCCGACCTCGGCAGCAAGCTGCTTGCGATATAGATCATCCAGTTGTGCATGTTCGCTGTCCAAACAGATCAGTTTAAGACTGCGCACATAACCTAGCCCACGCGAGCCTTCAATCAGTGGTTTCAATGCCGAGAGATCGACACGATCATACTCGCCTTGCCAACCCGGAAGGGGTAGATAGAGAGTATTGATTGAAGCATCCCACAGCCCCCCAGGATACTTCAAATAATCGAAGCGGTTTAATTCATCACCCAGTACTGTCAACAATTTTGCCGCTGCTATAAGGTCGCGTCTCTCCATCCCCATTCCACTCCAAGGGACATGGACATCACGAGGAGTGATGGGTATGTCCCACGGTTCGACTTTCACTCCTGTACTTAAGACATGCCCGATCATTGCGCCGGTGCGCCAACACAGTCGAACCCAAATAGGCAACCAACTGTCGATCAAATGAATAAGAGGATGAGTGCATTCTGGTTCTTTGAGGCTGTCGATATGCGGTTGTAGTATGGCCTGAACTTCCATGCTGGCAACTGAAAATAATTTGTTCAACGCAAACCTGGCCTGCAACCACTGAAATAAACAATCTAAAGTCGGTTCTCCGTGATTCCCTACTGCAATATGGGACTCATCTTTTGTTTTTGAATACGCAGCAGCAATATCGTCATGGTAGGTTTTTGGATACTTCGCATTTGGACACCAGGAGAGGTCTATTAATGTGAAGGCGTCAGGCTCTTGGCGTTTAGTTGATATTGCGGTATCTATTATTGTATTGCGAAGATAACCTTCGGCAGCCTTCCATCCAATGCAGATTATAGGGCACTCATATATATACGACTGCACCTTCTTATCGACTCCCGTCTGACCACCTGGAAGTTTGTTCAGTTCTGACTCGGTCAATTTGAATGTCACCTCACCCGCTGTTATTTCTTCTTTTGGTTTTTCATTGAGCTGTTCAAGATCGCGTACACATCCATGTGGTTTGATAACTGGAAATATCTGTGACTTTGACAAGTTTGTAAGGTGGGGATCTATCACAATGCTA
This sequence comes from Sedimenticola sp., assembly GCA_040505955.1. Taxonomy (GTDB): domain Bacteria; phylum Pseudomonadota; class Gammaproteobacteria; order Chromatiales; family Chromatiaceae; genus Vondammii. Next base: position 7,178 of record JBEVXT010000104.1, read on the forward strand.
CAGTGAGCGGTTAGCCCCCATGGCATGGGCGTTGTTTTGCATCTTGTCAGACCGACACTCTCCAGGGCGACCTCCATCAAGGCATCCCAATTCAGGCTGATAATCGCCCTCAGTCTTTTTTCAACAGCAAATCTGGCTATGGCACGGTGTCGTGGCGTATTTCCGGATATTGGAAGTCCAGTCTCCCCAAACCAGTTGCGTTCATCAAATAATCCCAACCTCACTGCTAATTCAAGCCGACTCTCTTCATCGGACTTTTCAGCATTCAAATGTTCGAGTATCTTCTCAGCAATTTGATAAAAGTCACCGCTATTATCCAGGCCGAATTCTTCAGCTGTCTCCTTGAGCTTAGTTAAGAGCGAGTCCGTTGATGGTGCATAAGGATACGATAGTCCGGCACCGACAATCAGTACAACTTCGGAGTCGTTTGTGCCGAGCAAAGACGGAAACTGATGAGGCATGGTCATGATTGTCTATGCCAGAATCTTATATTGAGATAGCGCAGGGATGAAAGTCGCCTTGGGAAAGAATTTGTTGCTCCGTAGGGTATGATCTCCTTTTAGCCTCGTTTCGAGGCGTACCACGAGTTTTTTCTCGTTTTTGGTCAGACGAAGTAGGCGTTTCAAGGGTCGTGGAAGTAGCTTTGCCAAAATTTCCTGTTCCTCCATGTGTTCCTTGGATGAAGATGGACTGTAATGAACCGAGCATAACCGATTCAGGTTAAGCATGGTATAGGGGCACTCTGTAGTTCAGATAGAGGGAAACAATATTCTGGATACATAGTCATTATTTTAGGACGCATAATAAGGGGCCAGGTTCGAATTAATCTACTATTCTTTCAATCATGCCCCGCCGCTCTCGCATCCATCTTCCAGGAATTCCGTTGCACATTGAAAAACAAAAAAACAAAAGGACACCCATCATCTTTGCTGGGTCAAGGAAGACCAGGGCACCTATCATCTTTTGTGGATCAAGTGATGGGTGTCCTGGTCTTTTAGGGCGAGTCAGCACAACATGACGAAGCCCATTCAGATCTCTGGGGGATGGTAAATGCAGTAATTGCCTACAGGGACGTAGGTAAGGGGCG
>JBEVXT010000105.1:0-3233 GCA_040505955.1 Sedimenticola sp.
GAAAAATTCTCATATAGTGTTACCCAATCACTATTTCAGATATTGATACCCATAGCACTTCTTCATCATAGACTTTAGAAAGTCACCCCTTATCGGAGCCATCACAGATTTAGTGCATCACGGAGTCGACTCATGAACGGCTTGACCAGATTGTGTGATAGTTGAATGACACAGTTGGTAACCCAGCTAAAGCAATTATATTGCTTAATATATTTGGCATTTATCCTATAAATATCCTATATTGACTATTATGATTGGCATAATAGATCAAGAACAGGCTGCTCTTGAGGCACTCGGCAAGGCACTACGGGCCAACCGTAAGCGCCGTGGCGACAACCAAGCCGATGCGGCAGCCCGCTGTGGCGTCAGTCGAGAAACCTATCGACAGATGGAGCAAGGCAAACCAGGTACCGGTTTTGGTCACTGGATCAGGGCGATTCGACTCTATGGTGATATGAATCAGCTGGGCACGCTCTTCCCCACTTCACTGTTCGACCAACTCCCGGGGAGTAAGCCGTGATACACCTGTATGTATGGTTCAGGCCACCTGCCGGCTCTCCCCTTCAGGTAGGTGAGATACTGGTAGAGGATCCCGATACCAATCGCGGAGGGAGAGTGCGGGGAGAGTTTCGTTATGCCCCTGAGTTTCTCGAGCAACCCAGCGCATTTGCACTGGATCCTTTCCACTTGCCTTTGGGCTCCGACCCTATCGATGCGGAAAACCCAGCGACCGGCCTGCATAGTGTCTTTGAGGATAGCCTACCAGATGCCTGGGGACGCGCTATCATGTGTCGCCGATACAGCTTGCCTCGACCACAACAACGAGCCGCTTATCTACTGGAGCGACTAGGCCCTGAAGCGATGGGGGCTTTAGCCTACACACGCTCCCCTCAATGGCAGGGGGAGACAGAGATAGCCAAGCTGCCAGACTTGGCAGGCTTGGTGGAAGCTGCCGAGCGCTACGAAAAAGAGCCGGATACCCCAATGGATGAGATGATGCGCCTCTTCAAAGCGGGAAGCTCCCCCGGTGGTGCCCGGCCAAAGGTGCTTGTCAATGAGGACAACACGCATTGGCTGGCCAAATTTCCTTCAGTGAAAGACACCTTTGATATGGTGCGTGTGGAAGCGGCCACCTTGGCAACGGCCCGCGATGCCGGAATTGAAGTCCCGGAATTCTCCGTGCTGGAGCTAGGCAGTCGGGCGGCACTACTGGTAAAGCGATTTGATGTGACCGTGAATGGTCGGCGAAATCATATTGTGAGCATGAAGACCCTATTGGGGGCAGAAAACTACCACTACCTCGGCTATGGCGATATGGCCGATGTCGTCCGCCGCTTGTCTGATCTACCAGGAAAAGATCTGAAGGGACTATTTCGGCAATGTGTGTTCAATGCAATGATTGGCAATACTGATGATCACCTGAAGAACTTTGCCATGACTCGAAGTAGACAGGGTTGGCATCTGACACAAGCCTACGACCTACTGCCCGACGTCAGCAACAACCGTGAGCATGTCCTGCATTTCGGTACGTCAGGTACAACGCCATCCATGGATGCGCTATATGCGCTGGGAAAAACGTTTGGCATCTCGCCCCAAATGACCCGGGCAATCATCGATGAAGTGATCACTGCTGTCAGCGGCTTCTCTTCGCAGTGTGAAGCTTATGCAGTACCGGCCGAAAATATGGCTAAGCTAATAGGTCGGATGCACCTGCCGGATAAAAAAGGGATCCACTGAACACACAGAAATAGCCCTGTAACTAAAGGATTAGATAGAGGAAAAAACTAAAGGCAACCTATAGTTTTAGGGGGGCTGACTATGCGTGTTGGTGGTTGTTATGATCGCCCTGCATCAGGCTTTCAAGAGGAATATGCAGCCCCTTCCAGAGTCGGCGGATCATATTAATGGTAAGTGGGCGCTTGCGAGTCAGAATCTCAGAGACACGTCCACGTCCACCAATGAAAGGCTCAAGGTCTTTGCGTTCTAGCCCTGCCTGTTCCATCCGAAAGAGGATTGCATCGACCGGATCGGGGGGATCGATAGGGTGGTGTTTGGCTTCATAAGCCTCAACAAGGGTAATCAGCACATCAAGTTTATCGCCATCAGGAGTATCCTCAGGTGCGCCCCACAGCGCTTCTACTTCAGCGAGTGCCGCGTCGTAATCCTTTTCTGTTTTGATCGGTTTAATATCCATCAGGTGTTTCCTATTTTGCTGACTTCAGGTCAAGTTTGTCGTATTCCTCATGAGAGCCGACAAATTTTACAAACAGCGCCTGCCGTTGATAGTCAATATCCACCACCAGGCGATATTTATTACCCCCGATGTTGAACACTACAAGAGAATCACTGATTATGCTGGCACTGGCAATTTGAGCCTTGATTTCATGAGGGGTTCCCCATGTTGCCTTGGTCGCCTCGGAGTGCCAAGCTTCCAGCGGCCCCTTGCTATCCCGAAAATCTGGTTGTTCCCAGAATTCCCGCAATGTCCGTTTGGCGATTACTCTCATTAGCTAAGTATAGATCGCTCCCGATTTGGGATCAAGTATTCTTGGTGTACTCCTGTTACTCCGTAAATTTTCCCTTAAAATCTGTTGTGACATGGCCTTCAGAGCCATTTGATGTAAGTAGGCCCCTTGTTTGGTTGGTATGTGGTTGGCACTTTGGGGTGTAAAATGCAATGCGAGCATCCGAACAATACCCCGTCCGCTTGCGGCGGGGTAGTTTATTTTTGCAGCCCGGTGTAGGAGCGAACTTGTTCGCGAAGAACAGCCCCCAGAGCTCATCGCGAACAAGTTCGCTCCTACAATTCTGGCTTTTGCGACACCCTCCATGGGAAGAAGGAACTAGAGCTTTTATGATGCTCTCCCGAGGAAAATGGCTTGGTACGAATAAGCTTTTTGCATCATTGAACTCCGAAACTTGAGTAAGTAAGAACCGGCATTACACCTTGACGCCGACGGTGAAAATAGCTCAAAGTTAAGGCCATCATCCTAGCCATCGGGAGGCACCCATGAGTGATATTCAGGCGATTATCGAAGAAGCATATGAGCAGCGGGCTGAAATTACCCCACGGAGTGTTGACACAGTAGTAAAAGATGCTGTTCTTGAGGTCATAGAACTGTTAGATCGGGGGGAGATCCGAGCGGCAGAGAAAAAAGAGGGTCAATGGGTAGTCAATGACTGGGTGAAAAAAGCGGTGATGCTGAAGTTCCGTATCCAGGATAACCAGCTTC
>JBEVXT010000106.1:0-3853 GCA_040505955.1 Sedimenticola sp.
GAAAAGGTATAACAATCACTTGTACTCGGACAAAATAAAGCTACATCACTTCGCTTCTCCGCTTTATTTTCCCGGTGAAGTGAGGCGTTATGTCCATTAATCAAGTTCAGTTGCAAAAAACAAGGACACCCATCACTTACACAAACACGATTTAGTGGTGGGTGTCCTGGTATTGGTGGTAATCAACTTTAAGTGAAATTACATGCCTGAACGTATACGACACGCCCGTGCTGAATTAAAATAAGCCGATGAAAAAGAAAAGCACACCTCTTTGGATCATAGAAAAACAAAAATCACGTGGTTTGGCGGCACTCTTTGGCTGGCTATCTGCCGCTCTTTTGTTGATAACTATTATGCTAATACCAAGCAATAGTGAGTTTGTCAGTACTGAAGTTAAAAACTTAAGCCCTCTCTACTGCTTATTGGCTTCTTGCATTGCCGCGATCGTTCGTTTAACCCTATTACGTTGTTCGGAAGAAATTGATGATTGAGCGCTTCAGGCTACTCACTAACGGTCAAGTGAGCGAGTCCGGTAACATCGATAAAATAAAGGCCTTCTTGTCAGTTAAAATGAAATTGTCCGCCAAGGCTGTCGAACAAGCCCTGTCTGGACAACCCATTGCGATCACGAAGAGTCTAGAGTGGCGGCAAGTCAATGTGCTGCGGCAACATTTAAATGTACTCGGTCTCAATACGGCCATTCGTCTCCAGTTAAATGCTGATTGTCTCCGTGCAGGGCTTAAATTAAGTGACAACACAAAGGCGAAGGAAAGACATAGCGCAAAGCAGATTTCACCTGCCTTTCCTCTTTATTTTGATAAGCAACAGCTCAACCCCACATTATTCTCTGCCAGAAATGAAACGAAACTATGTGACGAAAAAGGGAAGCATATTTACAGCATCGCAAACTATGCTTATCGGTGGAATCCTTTGGCGTTGTTTGTTTGTGGACTACTTCTGTCCCTCATAATAGAAATCTATTTACTCAAAAGCCTTTCCAGCCTATTCAGTGCCCCGATGACAGTTACTCTGGCCGTTCTCGTCTTTTTCTTTGCCTTTATTTATCTTTTTCCGAAGCTATGCCAATCACCCCAGCTTCTGACGTTCAGACTCTGCGATGACAATGAAATGGTTATTGTAGAAGAGTGTTTTTCATTATCAGTTAGGAAAAAGAAATTCATCCTTCGTAATCATGAAGGGAAGTACCTGGGGCAGATTCTGCGATTGCGAACCAGTGCTAGTTTTGAAAATACACAGGGGGTTAAATATTTTTTTTACGACTCAAGTATTAGCCTCGAAGACAGTGCGGATAACATGATTGATAAGGTCTCATCAGAGTTTGTTGATAACACTTGGTTGGGTCCTGTTATCGACATATATCAAACAAGTGTCGCGCTAATTTCGAGGCGTAACACATCAAGCTCTGAACAAGAGTCTAAGTCTATCCAAGGAAGTCCGGTATTTAATGCCGATGATGAACATATCGCCACCCTTGGCCTAAGCCCATCACCTTGCGTGCAACTAAAAAACACCGCTATAGCAGAACAAGACAAAGTTCTCTTTATGACCTTTTCTTGGTTAGCCTTAAATAAGTTTGTACTATGAAAATGTTTACATTCACCTACCAAGGTCAAGTCCTTGATGGCACGACGAGTGAACATGTCAAGCAGCGTTTAGCTCAGCAATTTAAGACTTCAGCAAATGATTTTGATGGACTATTTAACGGTGATCAGTTATTTGAGAGGACTGACCTACCACTGGCTGTCGCAAAACAGTATTTACAATTTTTTCATCGCGCAGGGGCTATTGGCGTTATCGTTGAGCAAAACAACAACAGTGCTGTGATGGAGAGTGTCGCAGGGCTAGATAATAATTCACAAAACTGCCCCAATTGTCAGTCACACAACATAGACACGCAGCAATGTCTCGATTGCGGTGTTTTTTTTCATAAGCTTAGGCCGGCTCAAGAAGCTAAGCGTAGTGACAATGATGATGAAGTTCTTTCAAGAACAAGCACTGATGTTCTAAGTGCTGCAAGACTGTTGAAATATTCTGGATTGCTTATTCTGATTATATTTATTATGGATAACTTTCTACGAGGGGCGGTCTTGTCAGGATTCTTCGAATTTGATATTGGCTATTTCCCCTACATTGCGGCTCACACATTCTTGGTTTATGCCTGCTCACGATTCGCCAAAGCCAAAGGATACAGCCCTGCATTAGGTGCTTTAGGCCTATTAAGTTTTCTTGGCGTTTCTATTCTTCTCATGCTGAAGGATAGAACCCAAGATGATGCAGCAATATCAATCAAAGCGAAGGGATTAACCGCACTTTGTTTGTTAATTGCGCTGGTATGGTTAAATGATTTTGGTAGTCGACAAAATGATCTAAGCACATTTCACGTACAAGCCAGTGAATTCACACAACAACTTAATCAATACCCGAGTTCAGCGCCGATAGTTTCCAGTGAATTATTACTAAAACAAAGAGCATTGCTCAATACCTTTCATAACAGCATATTTAATGCTATGCAGCAACATGATTACCGTCCCGCTGAAAAAGTCGCTCTGGCCGAGTTGGCTTTTTCAGAAACAGCAAACTATCGGGTGTGGCTCAATTACCAACGCTTTCTGATGTATACAGAGCAACAAGCAGCACTGCCTGAATTAGGTAGCAAGTACATTAAAAAATTAGATGCAGACATAGCGCAACTATTTGAGCTTTAACTTGCCAAGTCAGGTGAACAACGCCTGCAACAACTTAAACAAGAGTGGCAAGGCCTCTTACACCCAGATCACCCTCACGCAACGTGGTCGAATAAATTCAATCGGCATTTATGGGATATAAGAATGCTAATTCGTGATTTAATGTATGAGCGCGACTATAAATCAGGGAAAATCTCAGATCTCTCGGCGCTGTCTTTACCTGAAATGAAGGGCATAACAACCGTGATAACAAACAATACAATTAACCTCAGTATCACTCACGGCCCCTTTGCAGGAAAAAGTATGGTGTTAGGTGTATACAGCGTGCCTAATGGAAATAACATGTTTTCTAATGAACCCATCTACTACACAACAATCGATACCATATTCTTAAACTTTCCTGGTAAATATCTCTCTAACGATATGGCCTTAATACAACCCTATCTACCAGACAGGTAAGTCATTAAGAATGGGGTCAGGTCTTTCCGTGATGCATATCTGCATGGAAGTACTTTAAAGCCCATCACTAATTACGTATCGATATTATGTTGTGCTGACACATATTATGGCCATAAAGAAGGACAGAGCTGAAGGGAAAGAGGGGTTTCGAGTAGGCTGAGCACTCCCCAGACCGTAGGGTGATGTTAGTTTTCTCTGTTTGCCGTCTGGTTTCCCGACGATGCCACAATATCTCACCCATAGCCCAAGTTGATACCCTGCCCCTCTCAGAGCCGGACAAGCGGCTTTCCCAACAACCGGCTCCTCGCTCGGTCATTCAGCAAGGTTCCGCCTTTCGAAAGGGATTCAAGTCCTTGCGGATGCGCACGGCAGGCCAGCCTACCCAGGATAGGGCTTGGTTGTACTCTGCCCAGTTGTAGGCCTTACGCTGGCTCTTGCGGTTGAGCCATTTGTGCAGAATGCACGTCGCGTAATAGTGAAAGGTACCACAACTTGAGGCGTTATCCGTAATGGCGTAGTAGTGACGCCATCTATCCCCACTGCCCGATTACCGGGCAGTTCGTGGCTCTCGCTTATCGAGATGGTAGAACTATTGCCTATGGGTGTAGTTCCTTTGATTCGATGTAATAATTAATAAAAACAAACATTTATGGAGACATTAGAAGAAAGAGAGGTCGATTTGTGGTAGT
>JBEVXT010000107.1:0-5603 GCA_040505955.1 Sedimenticola sp.
CACGTTTCTATTAATTCAGATATTATGGTATTATATGAAGGACAATGCCTTTAATGAAATACAGAACATATTTATTTATAAATGAGTATCGAATTACCTGGGCAAGCGTTTTTGTAGCGCCCGCTTGTGGACAACGCAATATTGTCGCCAGTTTTATTTGTCCGTGCGTAAAGCTTTTGCTTTTGTAATATCCAGTCATCGGCCGGCTCTATATGCTCACCGCGTCCATCTCGAAAGTTATATTTATTTATGCATTTATCTACAGAAAAAAATGCAGAGTCATCGATCAGATTCCATAAAGCAAGCTGTATCTGCGGTGAGACAAAATCATCTGAAATTACGACAGGCGGCAAGGGAATATGGAGTTCCAAAAAGTACGCTGTTCGACCAGCTGACGCAACGGAAGAAAGGAACGGATGGTCAAAGGAAGGGGTACAGCCACGTGCTCGCCGTTGAAGAGGAGCAGGCCCTAGTGAGCTATGTGGAGTACATGGCGAGCCAGGGTTTCCCCTTCACCCGAGCGATACTTCGCTGTTATATTCGGGAGATTGTTCGCCGTTCCGGTAATTTAATATTTCCCATCTTCCATTAGTTGACATATCCCACCAACCAAACCCAGATACATGCACGTACATGACCTGTTAATCGAATGTGGGCGCTAATCCATTCCTATAATTCTTAGAGAAATAGATGCAAGTGTTACAGTACAGGTTTCAATTTGCCAAACCAACGGGCTTTTATGAGCATATCACGAGAGTATTATTAAATAATCGTAGTCGTTGCACCACCTTTACCGTAAAATAGTGTTGTTTTATATTAGAACGTAAATGACGCGACGTCCGATGGTTAAAAGAATAAATCATTTATAAAATGAAAATAAGTGTGTTTTGTCCTGCAGCCAATGGTAGAAATAATTTAATACTACTTGTTGGACTATACTAAAATATTTTATCGACTCGATATACAAATATATGTCGGTGTATAACAAAAAAAAAAGAAAGAAGAAAAAACCTTTCGTAGAAACGTTGATCATTTTGATCAGTAGTGCACTAAGCGATGTTCGTGAAATATGGCCGTGACGTAGCGTCAAAGTACTATATTGCAGGCTGCTGTTTTAGGGCGTGAGACATACATAAATGGCCAGACGGGTCCCTCCGACAAGTGGTTTCGAAAGCTGATGCAGCGTCATCCACAGCTGTCGGAGAGGACCCCGGAGAACCTGGACAAGTGCCGCCAGCGGATGTCCAATCAACAGACTGTTGACGAATGGTTTGAATTCCTCGGCGGTCTTATAAAAAAGCACGGTCTCACAGACAAACCAGCGCAGGCAAATACCAGTTCCAATTTATAACTAATTAATTTGAAAGAATCCGCATTTTTTTAATTGTCTCCCTTTGCTTTTACTTCATGTTTCAAAGCATAGTTCTTATACCGCTTGAGTTCTACAGTGATTTACCACAATTTCCGAGCGATTTATTGCTATTAAAGAAATATCGATCCCCCACCCAAATGAATGAAATATCCCCCATAGATGTTTGTGAGATGTCATGGACGTCACGTTTTGACGCCATTTCCGGCAAAGAAACTAATCATATTATAACATAAAAAATATCTATTTTGGTAACGTTATAAGCTCATTCAGTTTCTTATTTGTTTAAGAGCAAGTAATATATAATTCATTCCACTATCATTTGAGATATTAGATCTATTTCCCATGACATCTATAAATCCGACATAGAAATTCACTTGTTTTGTAGATCTTCAATGCAGACGAAACCGGTTGGTCCGGGAGAGAAACAAGTAGGACCAAGGTCATCGCTCCAAAGGCTGGTCATGTATTTAGGAGTAAAGTGACGATCAATGACCACGTAACGGCTAATTTATGCATTTCTGCAGACGGCAAATTTCTGCCGACAATGGTGATATTTCAGGTAATTGTATACAAGACATGAAATCTGTCATTTTAGCACATGAGCCATGATATAATCACTCAATACCATAAGCACCACCCATCCAGAATCACACCCTCTAAACCTCATTTCTGATACAACTTTTCCATGGAATTAGCTGATAAATTGTATACTAATATTTAGTCGGTTATAAATGTATCTCCAGTTGCGTTAACAGTTTCGTCGAACCAGCAACAACATATTGCAACATATTGTATTGCATACAACCACGATCAAAGGGTCGGCACCAGTTAGTAGGCGAGAATAACAATGAGTATGGTACATTTTAATAACCACTTCTTCATGGTAGTTACATGTTCGTGTTTCAGGGTTCGCTGCCACATCGGACATTCAAAGATGGAGTACCAGACGCGTGGCTATTTGGGTTCAGTGACACGGGATATATGGATGGGGACCTTTTTCATTCTTGGTTTACCAAGTTGTTTGTCCCGAACTGCGGCCGAGAAAGGCCAGTCATGCTGGTTATCGACAACCACGACAGCCATATCACCTTACCGGTAGTAGAGGCCGCAATTGAAAACGACATTGTGCTGGTCGGATTGCCGGGACACACGACACATTTTCTACAGCCATTGGATGTTAAAGTATGATTGTCATTTCAAAGTTTGTACGCATTGATAAAATGAGTACATACATGTCCACATTCTAACAAAAACAAATTATTCAAAAGTAAAATAATTATACTACAATGTAGGTTCTAAATCGTGCAATTGCGAAAGTTTAGAAGGACACAAGATAACACATCACTGTAATGTAATGATCAACAGTTTTAGATATACTTTTATATCTTACAGTGACGTAATACATGTATATGAATTATCACTTGCATGTTATACGTTTCACGTAAACAAACTACTCTAATTTCTTTACTTACTAGATAATATGTACACATTTCAGGTGATATGTCCCTTGAAAAGCCGATTCAGTACCATGGCGTGCAACTTGGGTTTTCGCCCGCCCACAATTTGTCATCGGCAAGGCCAAGTTTCCAGTCGTTTTGAAGTATGCAATCGATCAAGCCTCGGCCGCATCTATCCAGGAAGCATTTGCAGTGACGGGCATCTATCCTCTAAACCCAACGGCTATCGATAACAGCCAGCTTGTGAAACCGAGTCTTCCTGTGTCAGGTATTGTACATTCATCTGCATACTATTAACGTTTTTACCCTTAAAGTTTGAACTCAAACAGGATAGAAATTACAGAGTAACCCTTTAGAAAACATGCAGAAGAAGGAAAAATCCAAGAGAACCAATATGTCAAACATCTTCACTCTAGCCATCTTACAATGTGAAGCAATCAAAAAATATTGCAAGGTTTCTATGTTCAAATCATGTCACCAACCTTTAATGAACTTAAAACTACTTGTCCGTCTTTATTGTATCCGTACTTCACGAGGGCGTAGGTGGAGGGCTTCTGTTGTGTTAGTTAATTATCAATATATATATTGTAGACGAGCTTGGTCTGGCAATACCCAATACGTGTGAGGCATGTGGTTCGTTCCTGTTGAACCCTCTGGTGAGTCAGGGACTGATACCGCCCACTATGGCAGACATTCTTCTGCCACCGCCAACGCAGCCCGCAACAGAGCGGAAGAGACGTATCGTCTCGGAAGGCAGAGTTATTAGTGGGGAAGATATGCTGCACCAACTTACGGTAAATGTTAAACAGTATATAACGGTAATGCACAGACACTAATACATGTGAATATGTATAATAGTAATATAATTATAAAACAGTAAGCATGTACAAAAGTAACAACACCCAATGGCCTGCGATTGTATTACGATCACGATATTTTTGGTTGTTATTTGACGTCAACGAATTAACAATAGCCAATTGCACTACTAGCGATCAGAAATGTGTGGATGATCCAGTTATGGTGTGTGTGCTGTGACATATAGAATTCACAATTCTTACTTGCATGTATTGTACAGAAAAAAGATGCCACACTGAGGGCGCAAGCCGAAGCAAAGGAAGAACGAATGATACAGAAATAAATCAGAAAAGAACGCAGAGAGAGAGAAGAAGAGGAAAAGAAAGAGAAACGTCAAAGAAGGGAAGAGTCGAGACAAATACAGAATAGAGAGAGGGAAATGGAGCGTATGAGAAAGGCATTGGGTGGAAAGTTAGCGAACAAGAGATATACGTGTACAATCTGTTTTGTAAGAGGGAGAATGAATGATGAGAGTAACGGTGTGATATGGTATGGGTGCGATGGCAGAGAATGTGGAAGGTGGTACCATTTTGAATGTTTGTGTGCGGTAGAGAAAGTGAATGTCGAGAGAAGTGTTCATAGTGGAATAAACTGGATATGTCCGTTGTGTCAGCCAGCAGTGTATGAAGCAAATCCAGAGGAGTAAATGGTTGTAAATGTATCCGTGCTTCACGCGGGCGTGGGTGGGGGGCTTCTGTTGTGTTGGTTCTGTATTTTATGTCCATGTGCCACCGGCTTTCAAAAGGGTTAATTCTTAGGCATTTCTGACCAGTCAAACTCCTGATCATTATTGGGAACAACAGTTATGTTTGATTCTGATATGTTCTATAGATGCTGCAAGGATAGTTTTCGAACTAAGCTGCGAACATTCTAGGACCTGATGAGACTGTGAGCATGCTGATATGCAGGCTAATCAGCGGATACACTTGCTGCATTTGGTGTAAAGTCCATTTACCAACCGTAGTCAATACTGTATCGTCCCTTTTTTAAGTCGGGGTGATATTTTATCATTCTGCTGATTAAGTCATATTTTTACACAAGGGGAGACAAATATCCGACCTTTGATTATTGCACTGCTTACCTGTGATAAAACCTCCTGAATAACTGTGATAACCTGAAATACCTGTTTATGATTGTTCTCAATATTTAACCATCCTTGAAGTTTACCTATTAATTCATGTACTTGTAATATAAATTTCACGCTATTCTTAAGGGTGCGCGGAGTTGTCTTTAGATAGAGATGGAATATTTGCATGTGGTTTTCACCAGTCTTATTCATTTGCTGATATCTATAAAATAAATATTAAATAAAACTAGAGAGTACCTAAGTCCTTTAATACTGTTTTTAATTTGCACTTCATCTCAGTAGATCTACATGTTATTGCCAACTGTTTGCGGCTCAATAAACACATTGTCGTATTCTATCTCATCTTATTCATTCTCCCCAAGTTGGATGATATTAGCTGCATGATTTTATATGTATACATAAACATGTATATAGTTACAGCTGAGTTTAAAACAATGAATATCAACTTATTTACGACTGAGTTAGGATGTCGGATGATATGTGTTGTGCACGAATCAGCCTGGGCCGAATCAGCATGGGGCCGAATCAGCCTATAATTACATGTACTGTTAATTTCCGGTACAAACTCGTCCCATACAGGTCAGTACATTTGTAATTAAATAGATGCTATTATACCAATATTTACATCAAAATCTAACAGAATAATAAATATTTTTATAACGTATTTTCGCATATTAATGTTGATTAACTTGTTATATCAGCGCAAAGTATAGTGTCCGGAAAATGGGTCCTTTCTGGTAAATTTATTGTCATTTTAATTACCCCTTTCGGGGCCTCATACTCCGGAAGTACCTCAATTGATTTTACCAGTTTTCGTGCTATTTGATGTTCG
>JBEVXT010000108.1:0-2228 GCA_040505955.1 Sedimenticola sp.
CTTTTGATCTTCTCTGCAAACTGCTTAATATAGCGCTCGGCCATAAAATCGGGGTCGTAGTGTTTACGCCGATAGGCGGCACCTTGCACGTCCTGGTGCTCAATGCCAATCATGTCGAGGGAGAGCAGTTCATAAACATTTCGCCACTCGCCTTCCACGCGCAGGCTCAACCGGGGGTTGATGATGTAGTGGCCATGTCTTATCCGCAGGAAGAGTTTTCGATTGTACTTGTCTTCTCGGCTGACTTCGTTCTTTGACAGGATGCTGGAGATATAGGGGCGTTTTTTGCGTCGAGCAGGTAGCAGATGTTCTGGAAAATGGACTAATACCTCGGCAAAGTCACGGCTCTGGTAGGCCCCTTCTGTCATGATGATTCTATCTCCCGCCTTGGTATAGAACATGGCCATGGCGAGGTTGAGCATCAGAAACTCCATGGAGCGCTTGTCGAGCTTGATCAGCCGCTCATCCACCTGTATATCCAGAAAATCCGGTTCTAGCTGGCGATAGATGGCGGCAAGTTTGTTCCTACTGAACTTAGGGTCACTCAGCGCCTGCTCCAGGGCGATCAAAAGCGCGTTGAATCCGGCATTGTTAACCAGCTCGGTATTCGCCCCCCTCGCCCGCAGTTCTCGAACCAGGGCCTCATTGCCAAAGCGACCGGCGATCATCAATGGTGTTTGGTTGAAAATATTGCGAAAGTCGATGCCGTACTGATCGGTCTGCCGCAGTACGGCGCCCGGATGCTTTAGGTCGTAGGGGATGTAGTGTTTTTTGTTGAGCAGTTGCCGCCCCTTGTCCGGGTTCTTGGCTGGTGCAAATCCGGATTTAATGAGTGCATTGAGACGGGGCTGATCCTGGTATATGAGGGCGTATTCAAACAGGGTGATCTTCGCTTTTTTGTTGCTCTCCTCTATCGCCTTGTGCTGTAGCTGTTCCAGCGGCTCGCCATGCAGGACATCCCAAGGCACCACTTTCTGTTTCAGAATCTGGCTGCGAATGCTCTCTGCCTGCTCCTGTTTGCCCTGGAGTTCAAGCCGGTGCGCCTCCTCGCGCCACTCATCCAGGCTGGAGTCCTGTTTTTCGAGTTGCAGCCCAGCATGGTTAGGCTGCAGGTTAAGCAAGTCAAACAGTGGCTGTTTGATGTTTCGCTCAATAAGATAGATATTACGCACAGCACGAGTGATTGCGACGTAGAGCGCGTTGATATGAAACTTATAGATCTCAAGAGATTTGTCGCTCTTATCCTTTGTCCTGGCGTAGTTCAACCCTTGCTGAAGTGCCTCATGCCCCACCCCCCGGGTGATCTCCCGAAAGCGTTTTTCCTCCCCCGAGGTGAAGTTATAGAGTACGATATTTTCATACTCCAGCCCCTTGGCCTCCTGTACTGAGAAGACCAGCGGTGTGCTGAAGCAAGCGCTGGCCGCCACCTTGTCATCGGGGTGCATGACGATCACGGCAAAGCGGGTCGAGTGGCGGGTCTTGCGGTCCAGCTCAGCCCTAATTTCCTCTTCATCCTGCAGCAGGATCACCTCCCCGCTGTTGTGGGCGTTACTCTCCACCAAGTAGTTACTCTCACGATCGATGGAGCCGAAGCGGGCACCCTTGATCTTCAGCACTCGGTTGGCGACCTCTGTCACCTGAGGGGAGTTGCGATAGTTGGTGTTGAGAATGCGAATCAGATCCGCTTGTGGTGCCGAGCCCTCCTGCCGATAAAAGAAGCTCTTGATCTTGGACCAGGAGAAGAAGTTGGGGTGTACGATCTGGTTGGAATCGCCACAGAGAATAAAGCCTGCGGGATCACGCAGTGACTTAAGAATAAGTTGCAGCTGGATGTTGGTAAGATCCTGCACCTCGTCCATTACGATGAAATCATAGCGCGGCTCCACCTTCGCCAGATACTCATGGCTGAGGATGTTGGCATCGTAGTACCCTTGCTCTTGCATCATCTCCAGGTATTTGGTGAACAGATCATAGACCTGCCCCCGCTCTTCACTGGAGAAGATGGTCTGTTTTATCCCCAACTCAAGGTACTCATCACGTCCGAGGTAGGGCGCATTAATCGCCGGGCCGGTGATGACTCCCTTGAACTCTTCGAACAGCTGATGTGCATCCTTTAGACCACTGACTGCACGATGGCGGGAGAACCATGCAGCGAACTCTTTGAAATGCATCTCTCTCCCCGCAGGCACATGGATGCTCTCGAGGTACTCCTGAAAGGAGAGGAAATC
>JBEVXT010000108.1:2328-3704 GCA_040505955.1 Sedimenticola sp.
AGAACATTCATCGCTGTTGTGGCCTTTCCCCGCCGTGTAATCGACAGAACATAGTTTATTTTATGACATGGTAGAGCACAATAACCCTAACCCGGAGGGTAACTATTCATGGTACGGGGTCGGAGTCGATTGTGCATTATACGCAATCAGTTGAGGTCACTTCACAACACCCGCGTAAGCAATCCCTTATCCGTCAGCAGCTCTGTCGGCAGCTGAACCTGAACATGGTAACCACCGCCGGGGGCGACACTCATCTCCCCACCTTTTTCATCCAACAGCAGCTGCAATCTGAATAGCTTGTTGCCCTCGGGGGTAATCAGCTCCAGTTCATCACCTACGGCAAACCGGTTTTTCACATCGACCTGGGCAAGACCATTGCTCTCATCGACACCGGTGATCTCACCGACAAAGATCTGTCGGCTGCTGCTGGAGCTGCCCTGGCGGTAGTTCTGCAACTCATCGCTCTCATGACGCTGATAGAAGCCGTCGGTGTAGCCTCGGCTGGCGAGACTCTCAAGATCATTCATTAACTGTGGGCGGAACGGCCGACCGGCGACTGCATCATCTATCGCCTGACGGTAAACCTGAGTGGTACGAGCGGTGTAGTAGTGAGACTTGGTGCGACCTTCGATTTTCAGGCAATCGATACCGATCTCCATCAGACGCTGCACATGCTCCACAGCGCGCAGATCCTTGGAGTTCATTATGTAGGTACCCATCTCATCCTCGAAGAGAGGCATAAACTCACCAGGACGGCCCTGCTCTTCGATAAGATAGACCGCATCCGCCTCCGGGTGACGCTGTTGCCCTGACTGTGAAACACCGGTCATCTCTTCACAGCTTCCGCCGTCAGCAACCTTGTAGCCCCAGCGACAGGAGTTGGTACAGCTTCCCTGGTTGGCATCGCGATGGTTGAAATAGCCCGACAGCAGGCAACGGCCCGAATAGGCGATGCAGAGGGCGCCGTGAACAAACACCTCCAATTCCATCTCCGGACACGCCTGGCGGATATTTTCAATCTCATCCAGTGACAACTCCCGCGACAGGATCACCCGTGTCAGGCCCACCTGTTGCCAGAACTTTACTGTCGCCGCATTGACGCTATTGGCCTGTACCGACAGATGCAGCGGCATCTCCGGCCAGCGCTCACGTACCAGCATGATCAGACCGGGGTCGGACATGATCAGGGCATCCGGACCCAGCTCGATGATCGGTGCCATATCATCAATGAATGTCTTCAGCTTGGCACCGTGGGGCATCAGGTTGCAGGCGAGATAGAACGCTTTCTCCTGAGCATGAGCCTCGGCAATACCGAGACGCAAGTTTTCGTCGAGAAAATCATTATTGCGCACCCGCAGGCTGTAGCGGGGCATACC
>JBEVXT010000109.1:0-6930 GCA_040505955.1 Sedimenticola sp.
ACTGCCGAAAGAGCGTAGTGATATCAGGGGAGACCGGCAGGATCCGCTCAACCTGCAGTATGCCGGTCCTTTGGACTGGCTAAGCAGCCGGCTGGTGGGGAGTGGCTGGCAACCGGCGAAAGCGCTCTCCTGGAACAACAGCCTGCACCTGCTCTCCCCCTCCCAGCCGTTGCAGCAACTGCCGGTACTGCCACAGGTTCATGATGGCAGGCATGAAGCGCTGCTGCTGGAAAAAGG
This sequence comes from Sedimenticola sp., assembly GCA_040505955.1. GTDB lineage: Bacteria > Pseudomonadota > Gammaproteobacteria > Chromatiales > Chromatiaceae > Vondammii. The sequence goes on from JBEVXT010000109.1 coordinate 238, forward strand.
ATTGCCCGGTGACCGGCGTTTGGTACTAAGACTTTGGCAGAGTGGTGTTCGGCTGGCACCCGGTGGTATGCCTGTATGGATCGGTAATGTATCGGAACAGCATCAGGTGAGGATCATCAATTTGGTTACCCTGGCGGCAACCGACCGGGATTTTTCAGTACCCTTCCAGATTTTTACGGATGATCTTGCAAAGTTGCCAGTGGGTACGGCAAAGCAGGTAAACGGCAGGGTATTTGTTAGAGCACTGCTCTATTAATCAGAAAAACCGGTAAGAGCGGAAATTGAAGCGCTGACTGGCTAATGTCTGCGGTTACCCTAAAGCGGACGTCTGAGATTTAGAGAAGGATGGCTAGATTTAGTCTTTAAGACCAGAACTAATGGGGCGATAGAGCGAAGCCAATGTTTCATGATCCCACTTATTATAATTAGAAATTAGCGCAAAGAGCTTATAGAAAACACTCTTTCCTCTTTAGAGATGGCTTTTTCAATTTGTGTTTTATACTTAACTTCATCTATTTGAGTGTTCGCCTCTAAGATTGCATAGAGTGTATCTTTTACGGCCATAATATTCCCTTCTTTAATTGCATCATCAAAAATGAATTCCACATGATTGTTCAACCTAGAAAATATTATCATTGCTCCTCTCCACCATGTGAGAGAAAGATGTTTTGTGTATGAAATACCTCGATTTGACTGCAACTCAGTCGCTGCCAAGTATTCTTGATAACGTAATAGTCCGAACCCTAATCTACCTTCGTGATTCATTTTCACAAGTATATTACATGGATATACTAATTCCTGAACAGCGGTTATGACGAGTTCTCGTGAACTGTCCATTGGAACCAACATTTCAACTGCCATATCTATTAGCTTATCAATACTTTCATATCTCGCCTGTTGCTCATGTAATCTAAAAGCCAGTTTTCTAGCTACATTTTCTAGCAAGTTTTGTGTTGACTTTGTTCTTGTTGCTTTTTTGTGAATATCATAATGTCCAGTAAGCAAATTAATCCTTTCTTTGTAGAGTCTAATCTCGTTCTTTGGTAACGGGATATTATTCTCAGCCAAAACACACATAATTGTCGCAAGAAGAGGCTTTCTTATTATTTCTTGAAGGTCTTTGTTGGATTCTAGGTGTTCAAATATACTATTTGAATAATTTTCCCCTTCTTTAGCTTTCTCAAACCATCCTGAAATAAAACTATCTCTTTGTTCAGAACTAAATGGAAGTAAACTAAGGCCTAAATATTTTATCTTTTCAACATATTCACCACCTGTTCTTGTTGAAATTACTACCTGAGCTCTAGAATAATCCTCTCCGAGGTCATAAATAGCATTAAGTATAAAAGGACTAGTAGTAATTACTTCATCAATGCCATCAAATAATAACAATGACTTGTTTTCTTCTAGTAATTGTTGGAATTCAGGCAATGATATATTTGTTCCTTCTGAACGGAAAAATGAAATGATTGCATTATTCAAATCATCCTTGGTTACAATATTAGGGCCCTGTTTATGCTGATTGTGTGTGGCGAGCACTTGAGCAAGCGGTAGAAATAGAACTACTTTATTATCATTAGTACGCCTTAATGCATTTAGCGCTTGGATTTGAAGACAGGTGGTTTTTCCTGCTCCTGCATCTCCAAGAATCGCTAAATTTAAACCTGTGTCAAATAGATCAGTTATTGGTGTGCTAATACGGATTGTTGGCTCATTCAATGCAGATCGAAATTCTGATCTATCAAATATATAAATATCAGACAGGGTTTCACTATTTATAATCAGATCAAGAAATTCGAACAATTGATGGCATTGGATTAGTATTTCACGATAGTTTTCTATTACCGCGCCCGAGGAATTAAGCAAGTTCATTTGATTAATTAACCAATACTTTTTCTCCTGAAAAAAATCACTTATTAAACTAACTTTAAACTTAATTAATACTTCTTCATTTATCTTGGATTTTTTCGTGTCAAATTTGTTTGAAACATTCTTAGTGAGGTTGCCGTTCTTTAAGCTATTTCGATTTCCTTTTTCAATTGAAGAAGACGAGAAACTATTTGATTGTTCTTCATCAACCTGACGCTGACCTTCTTGAAATCTTAGTTTCTCTGATACTTTTTCCTCATCTGGTATAGATTTAATTTTCTCAAATTGATCATCAATAATCTGATATGGCACATCAATAATATCCAAATCATATAGATTTCTTGCTTTAATACATATTTTTCTAAAAGTCTTCCACTCAGATATTCCTATTTGTCTTTCCTGATACGTGACCATAATTGGAATATTCAAAAAAGCATTAGACGTTATGTTGCCAAATGTAATATCCAGATCAGAGTAGTACGTTGATATATTTTTTTCTGCTCTATAGTCTAGCGCACATAATAATGTCGAATTATTTAATTTACCCAACACCACCGACTGCATGGCAATTTGAGTGCCTAATATTTTTGCATATAACTCTGGGAGTTTTTTTTGGATTAACGAAACCAGCTTGGAGCCATCAATAATTTTTACTCGTCGAGATCGAAGTTCCTGATATTTTACAAATCTTGTCTGCAAACTACGTGTATCTAACTCAAAAGGCGTTACAAAATACACAGTAGATGGGATGTATTTCTGTCCATCTGTATGAGGAATTGGCTCCTCAGATGCTACTTGCAACTGATTTAAAACTCCCTGAAAGCTTTTCGTGTCGTCCGCTTTAGCTGTTAGTTTCCATTTTTTTACTTGTACTGCTGCAAACTCCGTCATATCAAGTTCATCGTTTCTACACAAAACTATATCCTTACCCCCTTCATATGGCCCTCCATGATAATCAACTTTTTCATAACCTATCACCTTAAAAAGCGGCAACAATATATATAAAGTTAACTCTGCTTCAGACATTTTTTGTATGTATAGGAGTGCCCTGGTTTTGAAATCGTCTGTTTTTTCTTCTGCAGTTTTTTTCTTATTCATACACTTCATCACTCTTTTGTTGAAATTAGATCCTTAAATCAACACCTAGAATTAATTCTCCATCATTAATGTTAAATCACCGGCTTTAGCCGTTGTGATGTTCACTCATATCAAATGTCCGCTTTGTGCTGTTTTCTGCCTTTGGTCGCTTCTTAGTCAGGAACGGACATTAACGCTTGAGTTCATCTGCATTTTGGAGCGGGGCGGAAAAATGACAGGTGCAACGATGTGTTATACATTTTTAGCTTATCCGTTCATATGGATATACATTTTTATAATTTTGGTGCAAATAGGAACCGACTGAAGGAGCGTTTAATAGTCCTTCAAACTCTTGTTTTGGAACACCTTTATAAATATATTCACTGTTATTCAAAAATTGCACATGAACAATGTGATTTTCCTCATCATATCCAACTGCAAGGATATTTGATGAACTTACTTGCACCATTTTTGGACTCATTTTGCTAACTCCTCTTTAAGATTTTGATTTCTCCAAATTGACAATAATTCATTGTAATTATCGATTTGTATGTTTTTTTCTTCTGCCCATCTTTCAGAAGCTACTGGATCTGATCCTTTTGGGGCATTTGAAAGCTTGTAAAACTGAATTCTCGAAGGAATTTTAACACCTTCTCCTGACACAATTGCTTCTCCTGTTCTTAAGCTTGGTAATAAATCGACCATTGTTTGCAATTCGTCCTGAATTGCTGAACGTATATGCCCTCTATCTTTTGAATTATTCATTCTAAGAGCGATGACAGTGCCACATTGACTTAAAACTGTTTCATCAAGTTCTGATGGTCTTTGAGTTACAAGTAATAACCCTACACCATACTTTCTTCCTTCTTTTGCAATTGATTGAACTGCTTTTGAAGAAATGGAATCTTCGCCGGATTTTAAATAATTGTGAGCTTCTTCCAATACAATTAAAATGGGTTGTTGTTTGCCACCATTTTTTAAATTTTGTCCCCAAAAAAGGGCATCGTAAATTATTTTTAATAATGTACCTGAAATTGAGGTCATTATTTCACTTGGAATTCCTGATAGATCTAAAATGGTGACAGCTTTTTCAGAGCCGAGCCAATCAAATAGTAAATGACTTAAATCATGGTCTATTTCAGCCTCTAAATCTGGTGCATATTCACCTGGTTCAAAAAGGAATTTATATCTTGAATCTTTTAATCTTGCTCTAACACTATCAAGAAAACCTAATATCCCTTTTGCTTGATTATTTAGAAATGGAGCACCACCACCCGCACTTGCCGGTTCATATTCATTTGATATTAAGTCCTTAGCATTGCCAGTTACTTTTTTACTTGTGATTTTTTCAGGTTTAGCTCTCTCCATAAAAGTTTGCCTTTCAAAATCATCAAGTTCAAACCAAAGCTGTTTTATACTAAAAGGGACAGGCGTATCTGCTGTTACTAAAACTTTATCGATTACAATTTTGTTTTTTTCAATTCCTTTTAATTTTGCATCAATAATTTTAGCCCTGAAATAGTCTTTGTTTTGATCATTTAATTTGCCTGAAAAGAGACTCATTAATTCTTCAAAAGGCAGCGCCCAAAAGGGGATAAATAGTTCATTCTCCCCTTCACTTGAAGAAGATTTAATTTTGTAAACGGAACTATCATTTTTTAGGACACTATTATATTCACCATGCGGATCAATTACTAATATTCTTGAGCTTTTAAATTTCTTATTTGCAATAGCATTCAATACAACACCAACTGAATTGGATTTTCCACTACCAGTTGAGCCAAGAACTGCACAATGACGGGAAATCATTTTATTTAGATCAATTCTAGCATCCAAACTTTCTGAAATACTGATATTACCGACAGATATTGAGTTTTTCTTATCAAAGCCACCGTAAATGATATCTAAGTCTTTTATAGTGACTAAATGAACTTTGTCTCCAGTTGTTGGTGATTGAGATACACCTCTATCAAATTTCTTACCCATCTGTTCACCAACGAGAACCATATTCAACCATTGGCGATTATCAAGTAATGCTCTGTCTTCTTCTGCTAAATCTTTGAGCTTGTCGGGAATGGCGGAAGCTCCTATTTGAGTTACAATTCCGTACAGGTTTGCGTAGCCAAGTGGTATTTTTAAAAATGAGCCTATTTGCCCAATTCGATAAACAACACCATCAATAACAGGCATGTTAGACTTAATTGTATCAGATAATTTTATAGTGATAATATTTCCGCTAACACTAACTATTTCGCCTACTTCAGTTTGAATTCTACTCACTCCCTTTTCCTCCAAACAGATTATTATCAATAATCATTTCTTCGAGAAAAGATACAAATTTAGTAAAGTCTGGTAATGATAGCTCACCTTCACCCGTCCATTTTTCTTCTCCTTTTCTTTCTAAATTTACATCATCATTTTTTTTAGGAATATTTTGATCAATTGGTGCGTCTGAATCAAAGTAAATATCTAATTTGTCGGTATCATAATTATCCGGTTCTCTTTTCAATTTCCATTTCCCGTACTGACCGCCAATAACAGCATTTTTACAACCAAAAACAGATAGCTTTCCATTTGATTTTGCAAGTTTCGAAAGAGGAGAATCTTCGGTTAATAAGTATTCTTTCTTCTTATCTTTCCGTTTAAGGTCATAAAAAAGAGCAATGACATGTGCCGTTGTATTTGTTCCTAAAGCTGTCATTATTCTATCGTTTATATGCTCGTCCCCAAAAGAGTAGCCACAAGTAATGAGAACTGTATCAGGTTCTTGTAGAAAATTTGATAACCGATCCATCAAAGCCATATAAGGTTGTTTTTTTGACTCATCATATTTGAGAATTGAGGGATAGATAAGGATATCATCGCTGTCAGAATCTTTTCTTAGAACCTGTTTTGTATCTCCATTTAGATGCCAGCCTAAAGAGCCGTGGAGTTTCCACAGCTTTGTTTGATTAGAAATAAAATTTAGATTATCTACAGACTCAGAATTAAAAAAAGGCTGAAAACTACCTGTAAACCCATCATAGTAGGGTATTTTTTTTGCTTCTAGACCAAGTTCAAAGAGATAATCATAATTTGTTGTAAATATTTCTACCGGATATTTTCTATCAGATTTACCAATCCACTCTGCAAAATCTTTATGAATCAGGTAGTTAATATTATCGCCTTTCAAAACATCTTTATGAACACTAACCATTTCTCGAACTTGTTTTTTAAACTCCGTTAAAAGTTTTTGAAAATCAATCTCTTTCAATCCGTTTAAAGTTCCATCACCTATTATATTTATCTTTTGCTCAATATTTGAGAGAATAGTCTCTATGTTGTAGGCGAAGTTTTGGTTCTGGAGCTCATTTTTTATCTCTTCAAGAGCCTTTTTATAATTCTCTTTTTTGTTGAGTTCTTTTTCAATTTTAGAGGTTATTTCACTAATTGCAGGAACGGAGATAGACTTATTTTTGTCTTTTTTAGCCAGTGAAGTGCCCGCACCGAATAAAAAGGCAATTCGTTTTTTGTCTGAGATTAAGAGCTGTTGTAATCCCTTTATATATTCAGTTGGATCATGTGTCATATTTCAGTATCTCCATTCTCGATTTTTTATGTATAACTGATTAGCATTTATCTGTCGTAGAGAGAGGACACCCATCATTTGACATCTACCCATAACATGTTAATGTAATAAGAACATACAAAGAACCTCAGTAAGTCAAGGAGCGACATGCCAAAGCCAAGAAAAGCCCTCATCAGCCT
>JBEVXT010000110.1:0-4945 GCA_040505955.1 Sedimenticola sp.
TGGCAATGAAGAACATAATGCACATGATCAGCGATGACGAGATGACCGCCGTTGCTGCATGGCTTGCCGGCCTGCCGGAATAAGCTAGCCGGATGATATCTATTCAGCACTAGATTGCCCCTGAAATTCGTCAGCTCAAGGCGAAAAATGTGAGTTTACATGGCTAAATGATCATTTTGTAACACAGAAATGGTGGATTTCAGGGGTGAGCTGAATAGTTACTAAATCAATTGGACCAGAGAGCATCCGTCAGGGTGACAATCTGTTCATAGTAATCATCACGATCCAGACCCAGAATACCAGAACCGAATAGTTCGGCATCCACCGCCGTGGCTAGATCCCCATAGTTGACCAACACTGACTGATAGAGAATCAGTGCCGGCAGCAGATCGGTACGATCCTCAAAATAGCGGTGCAGCGAAATAACATAACCGTCGTCCGGTACCTCTGATGCCGCCTCCGTTCTTGCAAACATACCCGGTTCTATACCCTCGGTAGCAAATTCAATCCTGACCGGGTAACGAATACATCTTCTGTCCTCAATAATCTGCAGGACGGTGGGATAGTCGATAAGTGGACCATAAAGCGCACGAACCTGGATCGCTTTCTCAATCACATGCTTGGATACCGCGCTGTGAATGACTTTGCCGGGACGTTTTTTAACCTTCTTTTGTTGCATATATTTTTCCGTTATCTCTCTATAAAATCGCATACAGTTCAGCAGCAGCTGCATTATAATAGCCTTATTGGTCAACCAACAGGTTTGAATCGCATTCAGCGAAGGAGTCTCATGTCAGAATACAAGCTTAAATTTACCGACGAAGCTGAAGAGGATGTCTCCCGTCAACGCACTATTGACGAACTTCACGCCTTTATCTCTACAATGGATGATCGCCCACTCGCCGTTGTTACACTGGACGAGGAGCAGAGTGTGCAGTGGGATGAAGAGGGTGATATCGACTATCAGGATGAGTATGGACGACAGATTGTCAGCCAAGTCAGCGATGGTACCACCGAGACACTGGTGATACGAAACTCCGAGGGCCTCCCTGTGGCCCTGGCGGCACTGGATGCCAATGGCGGCTGGCAAGGCCTGGGTATCGACAAACGCCTGCGCTTTGAGATCGCCACCATGCTGCAGAACGACGAGACCGAGTTCTCAAACTGAACCCTGTTCTGCACCACCGCACACGCCACGCCGTTCAACTGCGGGCTCTGGGAAAAAAATTATATTCGCGTCTATTTGAATAACTGGGGTCATGAATAACTGGGGTCAGATACAAATTAAAAAAACCAGGACACCCATCAACTGGTTCACCCAAGATGGTGGGTGTCCTGATCATCGCTGATCATCGCTCCTGATCATCGGCCCTGGAGTAGACAAAGCTTCCGCCACTGCTCAGCCGCTTTCAGTATTAGGATATTGCTCCTGTCTCCACAATAGCGGCTCATATTATCTCCAAGTTATTTCATGGGATGTCACAGGTATGACACTCCTTGTATTGACGGTTTTCGATATACCAAGGGTGTCAAAGCGCACCCATCCGCGGCATCTGTATCTGATTCCATTCGATGGTTCGGCTGCGCCAATGCTCACTAATCGCCTGTGTGAATTCGGCGCGCACCAGCTTGGCCCGTTCAAGACACCAGTCGGCATTCTCCCGTCGGATCACCACCCCCTCCAGCGGCCCTGCTCGAAACTGGCTCTGCATCTCTAGCAGGGACTGCAGTTTACTCAGCGTCACCTGCCCATGTATCAATTGTGGCACTGTGGTCAACCCCAACTCATTGGCCAAACCATTGCGGCGAATTGTGCTCCAGAAGCGGCTCTCAGCTCGGTCATATACATCGAACAGTAAAAACCAGTCTGGCAGTTTGTCATAGTCGAGGGAGTGTCTGGCTGTACACCACTCGCCAAACAGGATCAGATTCGATTCCAACTTATCGGCCAGCTTGTAGTTATGCCGGGATAACCAGCCCTGCAACCGGGAGAACTGTCCGGTGAAGGGTGTTATCAGATACTGGCCTCGGTTCTGCGCACGGAGCTGGCCGTCTGAATTCAGAGAGATACCGAGGTTGGCGCCGTCCAGTTTTTCCTCTATGACAACCTCTCCAGCCAACATGGCCTCAGCCTCCTGTAGAGAGAGCTGCTTGTCGTCACGCGGTGAACCCTCGCCGAGCCAGGTAATATGGGGAGTGCGAGGAAAGCGGAAGAAGTCAGACATAATTCAAACGGGCGGAAGTTCTGGTACGGGCGTATCAGGAAACTTGCCCTGATAGAAGCGGCTCACATCATCCGGGCAGATAAACTCAACGGCCACCCCTTTGGCATGCAACGCTGGCCACCAATTAAGCCATTTGCAATCTGCTGCCTGCCATACCGGTGGGCTTTCTGCATGTATGTGAGCCACAGCTGCAAATTTACGGTCAGGCGCATCGAAATCGGGTTGCAATTCAGGATCGGGAAACTCGGCGAATAGGTCCTTCGCTGTTTCGGTCAAACCGACCTGTTCAACTCGTGCTGAGTTGCTTACGTTACGCAATAGCCACTTCAGAAATACATCGCCAACGCCCTTTGGTTGGTTGGGATGGGTCTTATTCCTGTACTCACTCAATATTCGATAGTCATCATCAATCACTACCACACCGGATTTCTGCATGGTCTGTAACCGCCTCACACACTCCGTGATACATTCTGGTGTCACATCCGCATGTTGACCGTTAGCTATCAGCAGGAGATTGGTATCGATTACCACCTTCATCGACTTTCGCCCTGCTTTCGTTGCATGGCAGCCAAGGTGCGTGCAGCAACATCCGCCATTTCGTCACCAAAGAAGTTTTCTGGCCAATTCTCGATCTCCCCAAACATATTCAAGCGCAGCGGTTCCAGCTGCGCACCTATTCTGTTGCGGTTAACAAAGTAGATAGCCACTTCATCAGGGCTCACTTGTCCTTCTGCAACACGACGTTGCAGCCGGTTGAGAAAGTGCTCGGAGTGGCTTTCAACAATCAGTTGAACGTTTCGTGGGACACTGTTTTCATAAGCCTGTACAGCGCTAATGAAGGCATCTGCAAGATTAGCCTGCACGCCTGGATGTAGATGAATCTCCGGCTGTTCCATCCAGATAACAGAGTCAGGCGGTGCGTAGAAAGCCTGAACCAGGGCCGGCAGTACCTGCGAGATGCCGAAGCCTACATCGGTGAGCTTCACCTCAGGCATACCCCTATGTGTTCGAATCAGTACTTCATACTCCTTGCGTCCCTCCGCGACCGGTTTGACGGAAAAGTTCTCGATCACCCCCAAATCTTTGAGCCAAGCAGCAATAAAAGCATCAAATCGATGTTTTTTCCTTCCCTTGCCACGATTCAATCTGCGGTTCGTCTCCGACGCTGCCAGCAAGGCTGGTATGGAGTACTCACCCTGTGCACCTACATCGGGCGGGGTATCACCAGACCATTGGTAGACTCGCCTTGGGTGGCTGCGCAGAGGCCCCAGATAGAAGATGTTCTGCAACAAGCGCTCTGTCTCCAATGCGAACTCGGCAAGAAAGTCGGTATTTTGATAACGAGACAGGGTGCGATCGGCAAAACGGTAGAACTTTTCAGGTGGTTCCATAGGCCATTTCCTGCCTGTTGCACGAACCAACCGCAACTGCTCAGACTCAAGAATCACCTGTTTGCCATCCCGTGCATGCCTAACAGCCAGTTTCTCTTGCTTACTATGAATCAGCCGATAGGAGAACTCCTGTGTTTGCGGCTGAGAAGCCTGATCCGCAAGCAACTTGGCTGAAAGCTCCAACTCATCACCGTGAAATGTCTCACTGCGATTTAGCGTATTCTTTACCGTCAATGCATGGGGTAACCTCCAACGCAACTCAAACTCCAGCGCCTGCTCCAGGTCGTGACCATAGATGCAATCGTCGAAGGTTCCAAGGTCAATTAGTGTGTGCTCATCTCCCAGGTGGAGTGCGCGTTTACGGTCTGCCAGCAGCGCTGTCTGCTTCAGTGCCAGTAGCAAGTGGCCCAGGCTGGACTTACCAGAACTGTTGGCACCGAAGATTACCGTCAGGGGCGCCAGAGGCATCGGGCCAGAATCATGCCATGCCTTGAAGTTCTTAACCTGCATGTGGGTTAACATTGGTTGCGTTCCTGGTTATTGAGTTGATCCCAAGCCGCCAGCACCAACCGCTGTGTGCGGTATTCACCGTAGGCTTTGAGCTCTTTGTTTTTGAGCACTCGGATGCTCTCCGAGGGGTAATCTTCGCCCATTACTTCGGCGGGGTCGAGGGTTGATCTGTACTAAGGGTGCGGGCCAGTAGTGCCCCGAGTTGTGCCGTTCTGTTACAAACTGCTCTATATCCTGGGCCTGAATCTTGGTAAAAACTAGTGCTGAAGCTGCGGTAGTCTGTAACTACTAAGTCCCGGTACTTAAATACATCCATGAAGTTTTCCTACTCCTCTGAGACTCGCTCCACAGCATCCAGATCCACTCTTTTCGCTTGCTCACTATAAAGGAGGGTAATGGTATTGCGGTGTAGCTCTGTTTGGTGAGCAACATCCATTATGCGGGGCTTGCGCTCGCCCATCAGCGTGGAAAGATGACACTTGATCATTTTGCCTCCAAGAATGACATCGACAATAACATGGATTTTTTAGTGGGGCTATTCTGAAAGAGTGGCCATTAGGATGTGTTAACCGCAAGCGACAACACTCGACTAGCGGCGGTCAAACCCTGTTGGGTCATGAACAAGTGAGCTGAAACACAGCGTGATTCTTTGACCGGAAAAGTCTTGCCAGATCAGTTGGTCACTCTAACAACCTGCCTTCGACTCTCCGTGGTAACCGAATACACAGAAAAAAAGGGGTGGCCCGAAGGCCACCCCAAATTCACCACTCAATTGTATACGTCAGGATCAGACGATGTTACGCGGTGCGAAGGACATGG
>JBEVXT010000111.1:0-5619 GCA_040505955.1 Sedimenticola sp.
CACCATTTTGCTCTATGTCATTGCTGGAGGCTGTTGGCTACCCGTAGTTTGGTTGCAGATCAAGATGCGGAATCTGTCACAACAAGCTGTCGTTGACCAGCAGCATTTACCCCCTCTGTACTATCGCTACGCCAGATCATGGTTCTGGCTGGGTATCCCCGCCTTTGGCGCTATGGTCATCATTTACTTTCTTATGGTGTTCAAACCCACCATTGGCATGTAAGGAGAAATAATATGTCATGCGATAACAAGCAACCCGTGATAAAGCAGGCCCTGGGCAAGCAGTGGGATGAACTGGCTATTCCAGTCAAGCAGCATTACGACATTTCACCGGGCACCGATTCAAAGAGGGTTATCCGGGGTGTCATGAGTGAGGTCTACCACTCAAATATAGCGAAACTCTTTCTCCTTCCCAGCCGCCTGTTTGGCGCCCTGGTCCCGTACAAAGGAAAAAACATTCCGACAGAGGTCAAAAATTGGACATCTAAGCAAGATGATCGAGCAATGCACTGGCACCGGACACTCACCTTCCAAGAGCGAGCACAGATGATATTCCGTTCCAGGATGGAACACGTCTGTGCCAGTGAGATTACCGAGTATGTCAAGTTTGGCCTAGGCATCCGACTCCATGCCTATACGCAAGATAGTGCCCTCCATTTTCGCAGTTTAGGTTATGTCTGGACGGTCGGCTCGCTATCAGTCCCGATTCCCAGTTGGATGATTCTTGGTGACGTGGAAATCATCGAGAAATCGCTCTCAGACAAGGAGTTCTTTATTGATTTCAACATGACCCATCCGCTCTTTGGCAGAACATTCTCTTACACAGGGACATTTGCAATCGAAGAGATCAGCTAACCATCCAGTCCATACAAGAAAAAGACACCCATCATTTAACTTCAATTATGAATCATTTCGCACAAATCGACTTGAGCTCTGTTGTTACCACTTTCATGCCGATATCCCACACTTATACCCAAAAAAGGGGGATATCCGGCACTAAAGCATCTGGTGTCCGATAAAGTAATGTTTCCGTAACGGTTTTCACCCGGCCTCAAGCCCAGAACCTCTGTCTGGCATCTCTTCTGCGATCAGAGAAGAAATAAGCGAAATGGCTGTCCAAGGTTCGCTGCTAGGCAAAAGCGGACCTCCTCAAAGGAACCCAATAATTACTGTGATCTATCAAAAAAAGAAATAAATGTATGACATAAAAAATACGTGGCCCTGTGAAGCGTCTGCACAGATAATTGCATATTTTTTATAGGGGTAATATCATCTGACCACTGGTCAGAGAGGTTTCCCTGGCGCCGCTTAATAACACGCACCTTCATAAAAGGATTAACGAAGAGATGGCAATGTAGCTATAAAAACAGTAGGTAAACAATGATAGGTACCTTACGCGGGACAATCCAACTGGTCTCCATCATACTAGCACTATCGGCAGTACCCCAAATTGCCTCTGCTACTTCAATATTCAAAATCCAGTTCGATTTCACTAGCGCAGGTGCCGGTGTAGGGTCGGGGTACCTACATTTCGCGGTTGACCCAGATAATTTACCTTTCGATACATGGATCGACTTGAGAAATGAGAACATATTGGCCTCTAATATTGAGCTCATCGAAGGTTCCCATGACGCGTATTTCCCAGAGTTCCACACCCAAAACACAATTTTAGCCGACATCTACATAACCAATAATAACCCAGACTTCACGGTCGAGCTCAGGCAGCGGTTTCCCACAGTCGACGTTATCCTTAACTTACATGACGATCATGCCGACCTCGAGACACAAACGACTTGGGGTGACCTGTTCAACCTATAAGCAGGCGCAGTTTCCTATGGATGAGCGATGACCTGATTTGGGGATCCCATCAAGTTAGTGGCCAGTGGAACGCCGCCGTCGGGTTCGATGACCCAGCTCCTTTAGGGGCGGTTCCAATCCCATCTGCCCTCTGGCTTTTCACCCCCGCCCTCGCAGGCCTCGGCGTAATATCCAGAAAGCGTAATGGGATCAAGGCCGCCTAAGGGTATACCGTGCAATCCGGCGGTTAGCCAACGTCGCATTCGGATCACATACTCACCTAGCACAACGGCGCTTTCGGGCGCCGTTTGCTGGTACTCATAAAGCCGGTGTATCTGTGAGACGAACTGACTGTATTAAAATTGGAGTCATATATGGTTCCCCCGCGATGCAAGGAAAAAGTTCGTTCGTGACAAAAAGTGTAAGGGTCAGGCTTGCGCTATTGCATTAATATTTCATACGCCTAAAAGGTCCGTTTTGTGCTGGAAGCGGCGGATTAACTCTGGTTCTTCAATGTCCGCACCACGCAGCAGACCAAGCGGCTTCTGAGTCGTTACTTCCGCTTTTGGCCAAGGCTGTGTGAAAACTCAATAATGACCCTCCGAGATCGTTTTTAGTGGCACCAAATACCAGTTAGACCAAGCACATCTCTTGTGACACATTGAGGTCTCTAAGACCGTACCGTCGTGCATAACACTGTATTTAACCCCCCATCTCTGCAGGTGGGATGCTATTGAGTTTTCACACAGCCTGGGCCGGTCAGCAACCCTTTGGCCTGTTGCCGGGCCAGACCTCACCCCAGCATCTCTTCTGCGACCACAGCGAACCCTTTCGGGGAAGATAAACTCGGTGTCAGATTTCCCATCGATGCCTCTCTCTTCGTTGCCCTCAGGGTAAAACGGCTTTCCGGGTAATAGGTACACTGTCCCCAGAATTCCTTTAAGCAGATTGTCCTGGCTCCTGGTAAGCACTTTCAGGATATTTCTGCTTCAGTGCCTGTTGAATACCGTGAATTGTGGTCATTGCGGTATGAACCAGGATCGCAATCAGCGGCCCTATCGCCACCCAGGTATTGAAGTTGGCCGCAGATAATAGCTCCATATCCAGAACACCCGCCTGATATCCGAGCATATACATCACACCACCGTAGAGCGAAGAGAGCACGATATAGACAAACAGATTGCCCACCGAGGCGACCATGTGGTGCTGGATAAAAAGATCCTGATTGCGCATCATCAATAGATAGTAGAGCACTATTGGCGCGAGGCTATAGAGGGAGACATTGATGCCGGTAATGCTAAAGTCGCGAAATCCTAGGAAATGCACATTAATGATGAGAACCAGGGTTAACAGGTAGGGAAACGCAGCAAGCCACTCTCTCTTAATAAAATTCATATAGAAATATCTCACCTAACGGAATTTGGAATGGCCCTATTTTATACCTTTCTGGGTAATAACGTTCCGTTATTCTAAAATCGATGTAGCCAGACTCGATTGATTATAATTAAGGACTACTTTTGCCACACAGCGGACTAAATTGCTGACATAGTTCAATTTCCGCTGTTGGCCGTTCGCTGAATTAGTGTGTTCCATCAACGAGTGAGAATCCGTGCTTCACCCCTGCAAAAAACTCCTCTTTGATTTCTTCCAATGTATCAGGACTAAATTCCTGTGCCGCTTTGGCGGCAGCAATTCCAACCAAGTTTCCAATGTCTCCATAGTCCGAGCCCAGCGGAAGCATTGCAAATTCATCCTTGAGTATAGTCAGGAAACATGTCGTATTAAGCTCTTTCATCATTCATCCCCAGATGTCCGCTCTTGGCCGATTGCGACCGACAGCCCCAATCTTCATAATATCCGCTTTGTGCAAGCAGACCTCTTTGTACCGCAGCGCTTCTTTTTTCTACGCCACTCCCAAGGCACAACTTCCCCACGTTGAGCCCATAGACCAATTTTGGCCGTTCTCGTTTTATTCTCAGCCACGAGTAAACGAGGACACCCATTACTAAAACAGCCAGAAAGACAGAATCCACACCATCTTTGATGAGCCAATTGATGGGTGTCCTGACCCTTGTTGGACTACACTAGCTAACCAGAAAATCAGGTAATAACAGGGACAAAAATAAGGAAACCGCAGCCTGCCCTCTATTGTCCCCCCCGATCAATATTCATCTTTCGCAGGTAACGCTGAAAGAATCGGAAAAGTTGGGTTTTTGGCACACACCTCGCTCTGCTCACAACGTCGGACAAAATAGGAATCTACCGACCCACCATCGTCACTATAGTTTGTTCCAACAGAATACAGAAAACCCTTTTCCTGTGAATATTTGAGATCGCCGCCATCAAACAGGTCTATCGGTAATGAAGGCAGAAACTCCGGCACCAAAGCCTGCAGGCTACTTGGCATATCACCGTAGTTACTTTTGTAACTCATAATTGCGGCAACTGTCTTGACACTCTCGATGTGGGCGCGGCCAAAACAACGCCTGGAATAATACTTTTTGAAATTCAAAATACTACCCACCCATTGGTCCATCAGCGCATTCGGTTTTATGAGATCACTCCATTCGACATCAACAGCCTTATTTTCAGGAAAGCGCACATCGCCACAATAGCCTAGCGCCTCTTTAGATAACATCGAGTAGTACTTAGCTGACTCACTCAGGATCCGATTCTTATGCACATAGTATCTTGGGAATAGTGCCTGTAGTAAATTAAATAGCTTCTCCTTGGTCGTTTGCTCGCCAAAACCAAAGTCATTGTCCAAATCAGTATTCCACCAATCTTCGCTCTCCCAATATTCTTGCCACCTTTTTTTTAAAAGGCCTATCGATAATCATATCAATAATACTTTGCATAAATACAAACTCACCAGAGAACACCTGCGGAAAAGAGTCTTGATGGTAAGAAGGAATAGTCTCGAATATCGCCATCAGCTGTTTATATTGAGCTTTGCTCAGCTCGTAATCGATAGCCAGATGATTTATCCATACTAGTGCCTCATACTGCATAACCAACCCAATCATGTGGGATATGAGCCAGTGATTCGATTCAGTCTTTATTTTCTGGGAAAGGATGACTGCATGCTCAGCATACCGGATAGCCTCATCAAGCTTACCGCTCTTAGCGTCATACATTGATTTTATGATGATCAACCGGGCCATACTCATAATGGGGAGATAACTTAGCATCTCACCGACATCCCTGCTGGTAGGAAATTTTAAGTAAGAATAACTAAGGAAAGATATAGCGCTATCCATGTGCCGAGCGCCCTCAACAATTTTATGTGTTACAAATCCCTCGTTCCATGCTTCCTGATAAACGTATTGGCGGAGCATTTCAGTGTGATCTCCATCATCGAATAGTTGGAAATCTTCCGCCTGCGTATACGCTATTTTTGAATAGCCATTTTCTGAATCTGGCACATCTTTTATTTGATCCAGTAATCCAAAGTCGTCATAGCCAGAACTGTCCATCGATCCAACAACCAACCCTAAGGCTGCTAACACAACGAAAGAGAAATGAATATAAAGGCCTTTCCTGAAATGCGTCACCGGGCTTAACCATCCTTATTTGATAAATATCTATTAAGACCAAACATCCGAAGAAGAAGGCACATACTAACGATAACACCCATCACTAAAACAGCCAGAAAGACAGAACCTCCACCATCTATGATGAGCCAATTGATGGGCGTCCTGACCCTTAAGCAACAACCCCTACCTTGGTCTTGAGTGTGACCATATCAGATCCGGCTATAGAAAATCCCCTGTGATTAGCCATGTGATTTATTACCACATGGGTGAACATAATTGTGTGGAA
>JBEVXT010000112.1:0-1076 GCA_040505955.1 Sedimenticola sp.
TCAAATATCTCCACAGTCGGGCGGTAGATTCTGAAGCTTCTGCAATGACTTCAGCATGCAAATCCGTTCTTCAGGTAAGCCTGTATTGACAAAGACTACTTGTCTAGAGCATTTTTTTCAGAGGCATATACAGGATTCTGTAGGCTGCTTCTTCGATACTCAACTCTCTGTGAGAAAGGAATACATTGCCAAGCTTGCTCATGTTCTTGTGGATGATATCCCCCCTCAAGCATTCTTTGGCAGCACTTTTCAGCAATTCCCCCATCTGGCGCTCTCCTTTACTAACATATGAAAGAATGTACATAGCACATGCATACGGATCCGTAACAAATTGGATGTCAAGGTTAGCTTTCCCAAATTTCTATAATGTAAGTATTGTAGTTGTTGATACAAGTATCACAGGGCTGGCGTTGTAATATCACTGATGGGCTGCTGGTTGATTCACGAAGTGCAGCATTGTACAAGTTATTGGTAACTTTTGCCGCTTGAAGAATAGCATCGAGACTTCTGTTTGGATCCTCATTGACTGCCTTCTGGACTTTCTTCAAAATCGCAATGTTCTGTGCCTTCTTTTCTCTGATCTGTGTTGGGTCACTGTTGTCAGTGTCAGGTGGACCAGCTATCAGTGTTGTATGAGTAGGAGATCTGGGGAAGTTAAATCGGCAGAGTTTTCCCGACTTTCGGCATGTCATCGAGTGTGTATGTGTCTGCAGGGTACTAACTAGTTCATGAAGTTTTGGTTCTGTTTCTTGATCGGGCAAATCAGCTCTGATGTACATGTATATAAACTTACATACTTCTGCTTCTGATTATTGACCAATCTGTGGTGCATCATTCACCCTGAATAAACAATGAATGTGTTTGTACTGCCCCTTTGTTGAAACTCGGTTCGTATGAAGTAGTCCTTAATACGGCCAATTGGTGCAGCTTCTGACAGCAGAACATCATGCAAAAACTTGCTGACTCTAAACTCAAAATGCCTGGCTGCAGTTACTGGGTTGCTTCGCAGCCACAAACACTTCTGCTGCCAGTCCATCTTCTCTATATGTTCATTTGTGGTGAAGTGACCCTGTTGC
>JBEVXT010000112.1:1086-1963 GCA_040505955.1 Sedimenticola sp.
GTATACGAGTAGTCTCTGGCCATTTCAAGTCTGATGCACTAATGGAGCAGAACCAGGTTGGTATATCCAGTTGAAGCACCATAGCATTGAGGTCGAAGAGGGTCTTCATCCAGTATGGGTAGGAGCCACGGACTGTCTGAATAAACCTATAACCATTATTTTGCTTTAGGGCTTCTTCAACAGTTTCAGCTGTTAGGTTTGAACTTGAAGAGGAACCTTTCCTTATTTCAATGGGTATGTTATCACCAATCTGTTTTGCCTCACACAAATACTGGGCAAAAAACATATACTCTACATTATGAGCAAATTTTTTGTCATTATTGAGAATCATTTGGTTGATGTATCTGCGTGGCGACAGCCTGCCAGTTCGATCCTTTGCATTCCATCCAAACCTGCCAGTTGAAAACAGGGAAGGGAATGCCAATAGTTCAGAGCCTTTATCATCAAATAAACTGAGTGGATGTTTGCCTTCACCTGGAGCTATTGAGAATACCTCTTTCCCTGTATATGTATCTGCTTCTGACTGAAGACAGGAATTGTAGGGAAGACTCCTCAACTGACTATTGTCCTCTTTATCATATTCATTGTCTGTACTTGAACTGTTAACATTGTTGTCATCAGTACTATCCTCTATATTATCTTCACTGTCTTCATCGTCATCATCACTGTCATCATCTTAATCACTTGCTTCTATCAAAGATTTGGCTAGAGCCTTATCATCTGCATAGGAATCATCTACCCAAGACTTATTGATATTGATATTCGTATAATCCTTATGGTTTTTCTTCAGGTACCGCAGAGCTGCCATAACATTAGCTGGGCGTATTAGTGCGGTTCCTTAACACATGTATCTATACCTGCCGGCCAAAAGTGCCAT
>JBEVXT010000113.1:0-4061 GCA_040505955.1 Sedimenticola sp.
TTTATTGAAAATTAAGCATAGGTTATCGATTTATTCATGGAGTGATCAATGGAAGAAGGATATATGGAATCGTTCCTATGAATAAACTGTTGAACTAAACCGCTTCGCGGAGCCTGCAGCATCCCCCCCATCTGCGGTAATACCCCCCTCAAATCATTGTCTAACTCTCTGTAGGATCTAATCCAGATCCAGTGACAAGGAGAGAGATAATGACTTCCTTACGCAACCAGATGATCGAAGCCATGACGGTACGCGGCTTCTCCCCTCGTACCCACCAGAGCTACCTGCAAGCGGTCAAAGGCTTGGTAAAGTACTACCATCGCTCACCCGCCCAACTCACCAAAGAGCAGATTAAACGCTACTTTGTCTATCTGGCCGCAGAGCGAGGGCTCGCCTGGTCAAGCTGTCGCCTGGCACTCAATGCCATCCGCTTTCTCTACCTGCAGGTACTGCAGTGGTCGCGCTTTGACATGGATATCCCAACACCCAAGAGCAAGCAACGGATACCTGAGTTATTGAACCACACCGAAGTCGCCGCTATCCTCAACGCCTGCACCAACCCCAAGCACCACATGATGCTCACCCTCTGCTATGGCTGTGGCCTGCGTGTGAGTGAACTCACCCACCTACGGATAAGTCACATCGACAGTGAACGCCGCCTGCTACGTGTCGAGCAAGGCAAAGGTGCCAAAGATCGGCTACTGCCACTCGGTCCGACACTGCTGGAACAGCTACGCACTTATTGGCGGCGTTACCGACCTTATGACTGGCTGTTTCCGGGTACTCTCCTCGAAAAGCCGTTGACGGAGAGTTCTATCCAAAAAGCCTTTACCAGCGCCAAGCGTCGGAGCGGCGTAAAGAAAATCGGTGGCATTCACAGCCTGAGGCACGCTTATGCCACCCACCAGCTCGAAGCGGGTATCCCAATCAACCGCCTACAGCACCTGATGGGCCACCGTGATCTCCACTCCACACTGCGCTACATCCACTGGGTTCCCAGTGTCGAAGAGAGGAGTAATGACCATGACCTGGTAGCAGGCCTGGAGGTGTCTCATGACTGAACCCCTCTCAATGCAGAAGCTTCTGCAACAGAACCTCGAATCCTACGCCCAACATCACCCCCTGAGCAGACGACAGCGCCAGGTCTGTCACCACATCCTCGACTGTCGCACAGAAGCTCTTGGCGGAATGCAACTGCAGTGCAACCACTGCGGTGATCCCCAGGTGCTTTACTACGCCTGTCGTGACCGCCACTGCCCCCGTTGCCAGAAAAAGGCCACAGAGGCATGGAGCATAAAACAACAGGCCAACCTGCTGCCGGTGACCTACCACCATCTGGT
The DNA here is from genome assembly GCA_040505955.1 of Sedimenticola sp. Classification (GTDB taxonomy): domain Bacteria; phylum Pseudomonadota; class Gammaproteobacteria; order Chromatiales; family Chromatiaceae; genus Vondammii. The sequence goes on from JBEVXT010000113.1 coordinate 1,341, forward strand.
GTTCACCCTGCCGCACCAGCTCAACCCATGGATCGCCCTCCACCCCAAGGTGATCTATGGCCTGCTGTTTGAGGCGGTCTGGGCCACCCTCAAAGCCTTTGGCCTAAAACGACTGAAAGGCCGTATGGGCATGGTGGCCATCCTCCACACTTGGGGGCAGAGCCTGATCCGCCATGTCCACCTCCACTGCCTAGTGCCCGGTGGCGCACTGAATGATCAAGGCCGATGGCAAAGTACCACAGGAGATTACCTGTTTCCGGTAAGAGCCCTCTCCCGGCGCTTCAGGGGTATTTTTGTCAGTCGCTTGCGACAAAGTATCGCCAATGGAGAGCTTAACAGGCTCACTGACCCCAAGCAGATCAAAAGCACCATGGATCAACTGATGGCAACCGACTGGGCGGTCTACACCAAACCCTGTCTCCACTACAGCCGCACCGTAGTTGACTACCTCGCCCGTTACAGCCACCGCATCGCCCTGAGTGACCAACGACTGCAGGGGTTGGATGATCAGGGCAAAGTCCTTCTCAGCTACAAGGACTACAAAGACCGAGGCAAACACAAAATCATGACATTAGGCCCCCAAGAGCTAATCCGGCGCTTTCTACTCCATGTACTGCCGAAGGGCTTCATGCGTATCAGGCAATACGGCATCCTTGCCAACAGTTGCCGGCAAAAGTGCCTGATCCAGATCAGGGAAGCACTGGCGGTAGAGAAGGCAGACCCGGAAGAGGCAGCACTGGCGGCCATCGATGCGGTATTTGATGGCTACCCCTGCCCCAAGTGCAAACAGGGGCAGATGCAGGTCATCGCCTTTCTGCTGCCTAACTGGTATCGGTATGAAGCTGGGTGACGAAGCTACGGAGTAGTCGCAGAGCGCCAGTGAAGATGAGTGACAGTCGGCAGGTCGTCAGGGAGGTACTGTGCATGAATGGGTGCAATATGATTGAAAATCGGGTACAAAGTATGGAGAGCCTCAGCAAACAGAGGGGAGTTGTTGTGCTGAACAGGGAGTGGAGCGCTGAAATTGCCCTCTCAACCCACCATCGGACATCAAGCGCCGACCAGCCAAAAAAGCAATCCCCTATTAAATAGAGTGCGGAGTTGGAATCGGCTCAGTCCAACAGACATTTATCTGCCATGCTGTGCACGGCAGATAAATGCTTAGATGTTATGCCCTTAAAGTGAATAGCATCTACAGAATTGCAGATTGATATGGAATTTGAAGAAAAGTTTGTTGCCTTTATAGATATTTTAGGTTTTAAGGGCTTGGTTGAGCTAGCTGAATCAGGTGAAAGTATTTCTCTTTCAGAATTGATGGAAAACCTTTCTAAACTTGGCGACAAAAAAGATGAAGAAAAATTTGCAAAATATGGCGGCACTACTTGCCCTCAAAGTAAATATATTAGCAAAGATCTAAACTTTAGAATCACCCAAATATCTGACTGTGTAATCGTTTCAAGCGAAGTATCTCCAGCCGGCATAATAAATTTAATTAGTCATTGCTGGGGTGCTGTAATAGAACTGCTAATGAAAGGTATTATGTGTAGAGGTTACATTACTAAAGGGTTAATCTATCACAAGGATAATCAAGTAATAGGTAGTGGGTATCAAAAAGCCTACTTAAATGAGTCTGGAGTAACAGCCTTTAAAATGGAAGCTAATGAACGTGGTACCCCGTTCGTTGAAATTGACCCAACCATATTAAACTATGTACAGAGTTCAACAGATAGATGCATCAATGAAATGTTCAGCCGAATGGTGAAAACTGAAAGTGATGCTAGCGCACTATTTCCTTTTCAAAGACTTTCACACTCATTCGTAATAGCTGGTTTCGGACATGATTTAGACCCTGAAAAAGAGAAAGAATCTAATAATAACATGAGAAAACTTCTAACCACTTTGAAGGAGCGAGTAATGAGCTTCGTTGACCCATCAAATGAAAAAGCTATGAGCAAAGCAAAACATTACTTACGAGCGCTGGAGGATCAGTTAGTAGTTTGCAATAAAACAGAAGAGGTCATCGACAAATTATGTACTCCCGCTCATGGTAGCCTAAGGCAATGAAATTAGGCATAACAAGCTCATTAACGGCGGACGCTTCAACCTCTGCGGGCTTTTCTTGTTCGGGTGTTCCGTTCTTACTCATTGCTATATTCTCCTTCAGCGCAAGCGCCGGTTATGGTTTTCGTTAGGTGCAATATATGAGTGCAGCCGCTCAAGTTAGTGCATTTTGTAGAGATATCGTGAAGTCTAAAGAAATCTGGACAATTCAATTTGATGATAATTCTTTCATAAAATGGGAGAACCATGATGGCTCACAGGTTTTCCCTATATGGTCAACAGAGTCACGAGTGAAACGAGTGTTGAAGTTTGGTGAAGAGTTTGAGGGTGGCGAAGCAGTATCGTTCGGCTTTCAGGAGTTCCTAAAGAGTTGGCTTCCTCGGCTCACAAAAGAAGGTGTCGGTTTGGGTCCTAATTGGGCGGGTGAAAATCTCTCTGGCTGGTCTTTCGAAGCACAAGAATTAATTGCTCGGGTTAAGAGTACACCAGGTTTTAGTGAGTGAGAAAGCACCTAACAAGGCAAATGCACGCGACCGGTTTTACTCATTGCGTTCTATTTTACTGCCGTGCCGCCGGGCGCGTGATTTGCGGCGTTACTGCGACACGATGTCGCATGATTTACTGCTAAACAGCAACTTGGAATTGCGAGTTTAGCCAGAT
>JBEVXT010000114.1:0-5371 GCA_040505955.1 Sedimenticola sp.
CGATTTAAGGATAACCAGGAAAAAGCATGACCAACATAATCGATAAACTGCGCATCGACCTGCTGCTCTGTCTCGCCATGCTGCTCTTTTTCCTGCTGCTGCCCAACGTTGATCTGTGGGTCTCCGGCCTCTTCTACCTGCCGGAGGGCGGATTCCACCTGAACAAACAGCCGCTGATCCACGGCATCTACAAAGTGTTTGCCGATATCCACTTCTTTGTCTTCTTTGGCCTGCTGCTATTGTGGCTGGCAAAGCGGTTCAAGGGGAAGGAGTATCAGCTATCCCAACGGCGTAAAGCGCTGTTTCTGTTGCTGGTGCTGACCATCGGACCGGGACTGCTCGTCAATGAAGTGTTCAAGGCCCACTCGGAGCGGGCGCGCCCACGGGATGTAGTGGAGTTTGGCGGCGAGCGGATATTCACACCGATCCTGCAGTTCCGTGACCAGTGCGACAGAAACTGCTCCTTCGTCAGCGGCCACGCCGGCATGGGCTTCTTCTTTATCAGCCTCGCCTGGGTTTTCCGCCAGCGGCGCTGGCTGCTGCTAGGCATCGCTGTCGGTGCTATCGTCGGCGGTGGACGAATCATTCAGGGGGCGCACTTCTTCAGTGACGTGGTCTTCGCCTTCTGGGTGGTCTACTGGAGCACACTGTTGATAGCCCGCTGGTATTTGGGTATCACGGCGATACGGCCCTTGGGGGATACGGAGTTGGGTTTTTCTGACCGCCCATGAAATCGGGCCGGAAATGAACGCGAATGGACGCAAATACATCGAGCATTTATGGGCTGAGGTAGAGGAAGAAGACACCCATCATTTGACAGTGATGAGTGTTCTGACCATTGAGTTGATTGATGGGTGTCCTGGTGGTTAGGTGATCTAACTTTATTCGTTATGCCTACTTATACACCAAGCCTATAATCAAGAAGGTGTGGTGATTTTTCAAGAAGTTCTAACAAAACTTTTGTGGAACCTGTTGGCTTTCTTTTTCCTTGCTCCCATTGCCGTATTGAAGATGAACTAACATTCAATAACTTTGCGAAAACGCTTTGGCTTAGATTCATTTGTTTTCTGATTGCCTGGATTTCCTCTCCAGTCACCTGAATGCTTGGAATTATAATGCCCAGCGAATCGAGTTCTTTTTTTGTAAACGAAACATTTTCTCCAGAATTGACCATGTCTTGAACTGTTTCACTAACAGCATTTTTAATAGAATCCCTCATTCTGTTACCTCTATTTCAAACAATATGTTTTTCTTTACAAATTGTTTAAGCTGATCCTTGTTCAGAGCCAACAGGTCATTACCGAGATTTTTGAAATAGTGCAGTTCAGAATTGCTGATGTTTTCCTTTTCATTTTTTCCAAAACCGTACAGAAAAATTGCTTTATTATCCTCTTGATACGCAATAATTGTTCTGTAACCTGAACTCTTTCCGCCATGCTCTCTTTTAACCCTGACTTTAAACAGGTGATTACCCAAGTTTGCAGTGGATAGACCATCTTCCAAGTCCTTGATTGACTCAAGTAAATCCTGGTTTTTCAGATTGGCCTTTTTTGACCATTTCCTGAACCACTTTGTCGATAGTACATCCACGCACTAACTATAGCACATTGTGATATAGCACTGAAGTATTTATGGGATTTGAAATTTTACGCTTATTTAGATTTTGAGACATAAATGTCTGTTGGATCAAGTCGACCAGAACAGACCACCGATGCTTATTTACAGGATTTATTTTTGGCTGGAGGGTCATTGGATGATGCAGCAAAATATAAGTGCGCCAGTGTGGGCTGCTTTTGCCATCTCATTGTGCCCTCAGAATTGTTCACCATGGCTTTGTCCGTTAATTTTTCCCACTTCAGAGGAGGGAGAGAGGACACCCATCGTTTGACATTTGATTTAGTGACGGGAGCTCTGGTCGTTGTGTTGATTGATGGGTGTCCTTGTGGTTCGATATCTAGTATTCATCATTTTCTCTCTTTTCAAATAAATGTCTGAAATATCTCTCAGGTGCATTCAGAAAATCTCTTGTTAACCGATAGTGATCAGTATCACGGTAGTCAATTGCCTCGATACTGTCACCATCAAAGGTAAAAAGTGCGGCACCGGGATAACTGAGTAAAATCGGCGAATGTGTTGCTATAAGGAACTGAGCATGGCTCGGTGTTTCGAGGTCATGAATTATCTTTAGAAACGCTAACTGACGCTGAGGAGAAAGTGCTGCTTCCGGTTCGTCAAGGATGTAAAGACCCTGCTCGAAACGATTAGCGAACAAAGATAAAAATGATTCACCATGTGATTGTGCGTGCAAAGATTTTCCACCGTAAGCACGAAGATCCGATACATCGTCGATATAGGTGGCAAAATTGTAGAAGCTCTCGGCTCGCATAAAGAAACCTTCAGTTGCTTTCGGTAACCAAGACAGGCGTAGTGCTTGTGCAAACTCAGAGCGTTCTGCGAACACAGCTCTATGGTGATCACGATTGCCACCCTCTGGGTTGAATCCGCAACATTCTGCTAGGGCTTCAAGCAGTGTAGATTTCCCACTTCCATTTTCACCAACGAGGAATGTTACTTTGGTATCGAGATGCAGATCTATACCATCTCGAAAGGCATTTATATTGAAAGGGTAGCGTGTTGGGTCAGTCTTTTCTTCACGGGTTGCTATTCTTCGAAGGAATGGTGATCCAAAGGCACTTGAAGTTTTCTTAGTTGTTCTCTGTGAATTCATGCCTGATGCACTCAATTATATTCTAACCGTTTATTCATAGGACGCCTTCCGATAGAAATAAAGAGGTCAAGTATCATATTGACGATTTATTTCTGCAACCCTCTTGAATAATTCTTTATCTTCTTTCACTAATTTCTATCAGCTTCTCAGTTGTCGTTGGAATACTCCCAGTTCTTTTCAAATTACTAAAGATGGATCAACAATCATATTGATAACATGGGAATAGGCACTTTGGTATACTAATCATAATGGGTCGAGGTTTGAAGGGAATATAGTAAATTGATAATAATCAGTCAATATGATACTTGACCATTTCTCTCTATTCCTATTTTGTGACGCCAGGCGCTACAAGCCAAGTTCACTGTGTGATCCAATACGAACAAGATCAAGTGCGTCGTCTTGCATCTTTCTGTAGATAAGAATCAGGTCGGGTTTGATATGGCAGTTACGGTGATCCTTCCATTCCCCGACCAGGGAATGGTCATGATATCGTTCCGGTAACGGTTGGTCGGCAATCAGCAGGGCTAGCGTTTTGGATAGATCCGTGTCGAGCGTTTTTCTGTGGCGCCCCTTTTTCTCCCGTTTGTAATCGCGCTTGAAAGCCCCGGTGCGCTTAATCGTCCGCATTCAGGTCGGCCATCAGCTCTTCGACACTATCGAACGAAACCACATCGCCACGGCGTGCGGCCTTCATAGCCTCAATGGTCTCCTCATTGGGGATGAGAGGCTCGAAAGGCAATTTTCGCTCGGCAGCAACCCGCACCATCATCAGCCGAAAAGCATCCGAGACCGTAAGGCCAATTGATGCCAGAACAGCTGTTGCGTCTTCTTTTATTTTCTCGTCAATACGAGCCCGGACAACTACGCTCATAACATTAACTTCCATTGATTGAGCTACATTGTAGCTCAATCAATGAATTAAGTCCAATGGAACAATCTGCTCATTGCAAGCCCCACCGCAGCAGCAGTCAGAGCGAACGGAAAAAAGACAGGGCACCCATCATTTGTCATACCAAGATAGCACGACTACGGTAAACAGAACATACAGAGTACGTGCCTAGGCCAAGGAACAACATGCTAAAGCCAAGAAAAACCCTCATCAGCATCAACAATCACATGTAAGGATTATGTACTCTCATTCCTCTCCAGTTGCGCCCATGCTGCATATCTTCTGAAAGAAACCGAGTAACACCGGCTTGTGCGGCTGTTTCCAGCAACATGGCATCCCAAAATGAAAATTGATGTGCTTCAACCGCCTTCATCGCTCGTTGAAGGGTTCTAGGTTCTGCCGTGATAACAGGAAACAGTATCATCCAGTCGTTAATCTGCTCCCGGGCATCACTTTTTGGCATCTTACCCTTGCGGGTTGCCGCACTGAAAAACTCCGATAACGCTTGAAGCGTCAGTATGCAATCACATTGTGACATCTCCTCCATCAACACTATCGATTGCTGGTGCCGCTCTCCCGCCTCTCTGTCAACGCTATAGATGAGAATATTGGTATCCAGGGTATATTTCTCATCGCTCATGCAGCGCGTCCCGATCTAATGAGCACCCACCCAGATCGTATCCTCTCTGCATCCTGGCAAGGCTGCGTGCAAGTGCAGCCTCCTGTGTCTCACTTAGCGTACGACCATCTCTAATGGCAGACAGGCGGGCGACCGGGCGGCCCCGTTTTGTGATAATAATATCGTCACCCCGTTCTGCACTTTTAATATAACGTGAGAGGTGTTGATTCACCTCACGAATGGGTATTTGCCGCTGCATCTTAGGCCTCTATCTCTATGATTATTTAGAATTATACTAAAATAGTAGTACGTACTACATTAATAATCAATTTTTCAATGACGAACAGTCGTTAGTCTGTCAACAATACGACTCGTCAATGCCCAGGCAGTGGCTATAATTTCGTTCATGTCAGTGTAGCCTGCCTTCCAGTTCAGTTGTTTGGATGCCATTTCGCTACCGGCTACCAGTATTACAGGGGGCAGGTGTCAAAGTCTGGCTTTCCCATGGGGGGAACCTCTAATAAAAGAAAGATAGATAGAGAGAGGATACCCATCATTTGACATTTGATTTAGTGACGGGTGCTCTGGCCATTGTGTTGATTGAGAGAGAGAGGACACCCATCATTTGACATTGGCTTGTTGTCGGCGCCATCGTCGTCGGTGACGAATCATTCAGGGGGCGCACTTTTTCAGTGATGTGGTCTTCGCCTTCTGGGTGGTCTACTGGAGCACTCTATTGATAGCCCGCTGGTATCTGGGTATCAAGGCGATACGGCCCCTGGGGGATACGGAGTTGGTTTTTTCTGACCGACCATGAAATTGGGCCGGAAATGAACGCGGATGGAGGCAAATAGATCGAGCATTTATGGGCTGATATTTGGCAGTTCTCTTCGCATCTTTGCGTCTTTGCGCGAGATGAAACCTAGTCGGAATAGAGTTGTTGTCCCTGGTCGCAGCCATTCGTATGCAGGCTGGTAGATAGCTTCCGTCATACTCAACAGTGATTGACATAGGCCGTGCTGGCAATTAAGTTCCACCTTCAATCACTTTTCACAGCCCAGCCTCATTCCCACCATCGTGTATGGACACTATTTATGAACTCACTCCGCCTGCTGATCTCTCTCGCTCTGCTCCT
>JBEVXT010000115.1:0-2454 GCA_040505955.1 Sedimenticola sp.
CATCTGTTTGCCGGTTCTCTGCTAAACCGGAACCATGGTATCGATTCAATCGGGCTAATTCTTCAGGGAAATGTCAATTCAAGTCTCACACCTGGTGCGCCATTAAGTATGTCGCCGGAGAACGATTACTCACCGCCATACATTGTATTCCGCGAAAACACCAAGTTCGTACCATGGGACAGCATCACTTTCAAATCGGTTCTGATATCAGCACTGGAAAAAGCACAAAGCACAGGTGAGATAACCGTTAGTGGACGTCTGAAATTATCTTTGAATGATGACATGAACTACGGCGTAGTAGCCTGCCTTCCCTTCTATCAAACGGAGTCAGATAGTGCAGCTGTTCCAATATTAGTTGGATTTGTGGTGGCTGTATTGAAGCTGGATGAGTTGGCTCACGCAGCGATCAGCTACCTTGAGCCCAGGGGAGTCGATCTTCTGATACAGGATGATTCCGCTGATGAAGATACCCGCTTCCTGGAATTCTACGCCAGTCGCCTGAACCCCACCGCTGCGTTTCATCCAGCTCAGATAGAGGAGTGGCTAGAAAATGCAGACATACTTCTTACCGAGGTAGTCCAGATGGGAGATAGAAAATGGTCAATTACCGCTGTCCCCAATACAAGTTTTCGCAGTGCAGAGGCCTTTCAAGAGGGTCCTTTTGTGGTGCTTTTTGCAGGTATTCTGCTTACGTTACTGCTCTCCATTTACCTTCTCAGGATCAAACTTGGCATGCAGGAACGCCTGAAAATGGATCAGCTATTGAAGGATAGGGAGGAGCTGTTTTGGCAAATGACCGAGACGGTTGATGAAGTATTTTGGGCGCTTTCGGCTGATAGGGATAATCTGCTCTATGTGAGTCCGGCTATTGAGTCCATATGGGGAATAAAATGTCAGGCGCTGTATGAGAACACAAAAATGTTTTCCGATGCCATTCACCCTGACGACCGTACTCAATGGCTAAATGCACTTGAAAATGCGAGCCATGGAGCAGAACCGATAGAGACCATCTATCGGGTAAGGCGTCCCGATGGTACTCAACGCTGGGTTCGGGATAATGCCTTTCCTGTACATGACAAGGAGGGACAAGTCTTCCGGCTTGTCGGAGTGGCGGAGGATATCACAGAGAAAAAACAGGCGGATGATGCACTGCGTGATTCAGAAAACAAGTTACGAACAATATTCAACCAGTCACCTGATAGGATTATGACCGTGGAGGGAGGGGGGGAAATCCTGCTGATGAATCATGGAGCAGCACTTGAGCTTCCCAGTATCCGCAGTGAGGGGATAGACTCCGCCACCCTCTTACCCACCAAGTACCAAGACAACTATCGGCAACTCTTAACACGGGCCTTTCAGAACGGTGAGGTCAGTTATTTCCAGTATCGGGCCGATGATGAGTCCACCTGGTGGGAAATAAGAATCGTACCGATCACCGAAGAGGATGAGGTCAACGCCGCCATGGTGATTGCCACAGACATTACAGAAAAACGCAACTACCAGACCCAGGCAATTCGTAATGCACGCTTGGCATCCATCGGAGTTCTTGCCACAGGTGTCGCCCATGAGATCAATAATCCAAACAATGCCATTCAAACCAGTGCGGCCCTATACAGTCATGTCTGGCAAGATGCCATGCCGGTTCTCAGAGAGTATTACCGGGAGCAGGGCGACTTCTCTCTGGGCGGGCTCTCCTTTGCCAATGAGGGTGAGTCACTGGGTGATTTGATTTCAGAAATCAAGGATAACTCCCGTCGTATCAAGTCGATTGTAGAGAACCTAAAGCACATCGGAAAAAAAGACCGGGGAGACCTGAATGAAGAAGTTGATATCAATACTGCGCTGCGGGCGGCCGCCGGAGTATTGAAGAGCACCATCGACAAATATACCGATCACTGGGTGATGGAACTCTCTAAAAATCTCCCTCCTGTAAGGGGAAATCTACAGCAGCTCGAACAGGTATTCATCAATGTCATGCTCAATGCCATACAATCCCTGACGGATAAGAACCACGGTGTCAGAGTGAAATCGGACATTGATCCTGCGAGCAGTGACTTGTTAATTCAGGTGATAGATCAGGGATCGGGAATCGCAGAAGATGACCTTCCGAGGGTAACAGAACCCTTTTTCACCACGCGACTGGAAGCGGGAGGTACGGGTCTTGGGTTATCCATATCAAGTACCATTATCGAAAATCATCACGGCTCAATCACTTTTAATTCGTCAAGTAGAGGCACACGGGTCACCCTGCGATTACCGGTGAACGACAGGATCAATAGCCAATGAATTATCAAACTTCACCCGATTTACCCCTGGTACTTGTGGACGATGAAGCTACCGTGCTCCATAGTTCAAAGTTACTGTTATCAGGCGCCGGTATAAGGCAGATCATTACTCTGGGAGAGAGCAAAGAGCTGCTTCCTCTGCTTGAGGAGCGGGAAGTGGCGGCTATAG
>JBEVXT010000116.1:0-3700 GCA_040505955.1 Sedimenticola sp.
ACGAGTTTTAATCATGAGTCTCTCCCCTGAATCGGCCCGGAATGTAGCCCATGTACTGACCGAGGCGCTGCCCTATATCAAGCGTTTTGGCGGTAAAACAATTGTTATCAAGTACGGCGGCAACGCCATGACCGACGATGAACTCAAGGATGGTTTCGCCCGGGATGTGGTGTTGATGAAGCTGGTCGGTATTAATCCGGTGGTGGTTCACGGCGGCGGCCCCCAGATCGGCAGCCTGTTGAATCGCCTCGGTATCGAGAGTGAGTTTGTTCAGGGAATGCGGGTGACCGACAGCGATACCATGGATGTGGTGGAGATGGTGCTCGGCGGTCAGGTAAACAAGGAGATCGTCAACCTGCTCAATCGCCACGGTGGCTCAGCCGTCGGCCTCACCGGCAAAGATGGTGACCTGATCCACGCCAGGAAGATGGTGGTTAGTAGAAAAACCCCCGACCTGGAGGTGCCGGAAATTATAGATATCGGTCATGTCGGTGAGGTGGAGAGCATTGATGCCTCGGTGGTGGATCTGCTGGTCGGCGGAAACTTTATTCCGGTGATCGCCCCCATCGGCGTCGGCAAGGATGGTCGCTCCTACAATATCAACGCTGATCTGGTGGCGGGGAAGATGGCTGAGGTGCTGCACGCTGAGAAGCTGATCCTGCTGACCAATACCAAGGGATTGCTGGATGGAGAGGGGCGGTTACTGACCGGTTTGGATAGCGGACGGGTAGATGAACTGGTGGCCGACGGTACGATCCATGGCGGCATGTTGCCGAAAATCGCCTGTGCCCTGGAGGCGGTGAAGAGCGGCGTCAGTACCTCCCATATTATTGATGGCAGAGTGAAGCATGCAGTGCTTCTGGAGCTGTTTACCGATGAGGGTATAGGTACGCTGATTCGTGCCTGACATGGCGGCAGCGATTTTCCGGTAATTACCCAATGACTATAGAAACTATTCAGCACAATGCTGACCACCGTACTTGTTACCAGGCAGTTGCTCCAGGAATCGCATAAATTCATCCATGAAGCTTATTTTGGCATCCATGCCAAAAATATTCCTTCCGCAACTGCCTGATAACAAGCACTCGGTGCCAAACGTAGCGGATGTACTGAATAGAAACTAACTACACAACTATGAATCGACCAGATAGCACCAGTAAGAGAGTTCCCCGCAGGCAACTGATTCTGGAGTCGTTGGCGGCAGAGCTTGAGCGTAGCCCCGGAGAGCGTATCACCACCGCCGCTCTGGCCCGTGCAGTGGGTGTTTCCGAGGCGGCTCTGTATCGCCACTTCGCCAGTAAGGCGAAGATGTTTGAGGGCCTGATCGAGTTTGCCGAGGAGGCGGTGTTCGCCCGCATCAACCAGATTCTTGAAGAGGAGAAGGGGTGTCGGCAGCGTTGCGCCCGGGTACTCTATCTGCTGCTGGGTTTTGCCGAGCGAAATCCCGGCATCACCCGGGTGCTGCTGGGAGATGCTTTGGTGGGCGAGACAGAGCGGCTGCACCGGCGTGTTGAGCAGTTTTTTTCCCGACTGGAGACCCAGTTGCGTCAGATTCTACGGGAGGCCAGATTGCGTGAAGGGGTGGGCGGGATGGAAGCTGAAGCCGGTGCGGCGCTGATGCTCTGCCTGGTGGAAGGGCGTATGCACCAGTTTCTGCGTACCCGATTCCGTATTACACCCCTAGCCGGGTGGGAGGAGCAGTGGGGGCTGGTGGAGCGCAGTCTGTTCCCGGAGGGGGGTTAATCTATTGGTTGGCCGCTGTAAAAAACGGCTGGAACCCCTGCTGGATCTCTCTCACGGAATCGGTTTTGCAGAAGTCTTCACCTCTGGGTGAGTTTTTGCAGGTCAAATCCATGAACAGCTTTGCCCCCAGCTGATCTTTCTTGACTATGCGGGAGACGGTGATGCTGATGTCATTGTCGTGACTCGGTGCGCCGGTCATGATGATAAAGTCGCTCAACATCTGCAGCCGCGTGGTGGCAAATTTTTTAACGTAGGCCTCGGCCGTTTTCCAGGCGATGTCGCAAGCCGCTTTGTCCGGGCAGATTACCACCGTATCAAGGAGTGAGATCAGCTCCTTCTCTGATAGCACCACATCTTTCGGCGCACTGAGGTTCTTGAGGTTGCGGAAGTGGGCAATATCCTTGGCGTAGCGTTGGCGTATACGCTCCTTCTCCTCCTCTTTGCGGATGATCGATGCGTAGCTCTCCTTCAGCTGTAGGCGGGTGCTCTCTATATCCCTGATAAGATTCTTCGACGGTTTCTTCCCCTGGAGTTCAAGGTCGGCGGCGGTCTGCTGTATGTCGGTCAGCCTATCCTTCATGCTGCGGATATTACTGCGGGTGATCACGATCATGGTGTCGATGGCGGTCAGTTTGCCGTTGCGCGCCATCACAATATCGTCTTCTGTGCGGAAGGTGCGCAGTAGCACCATATCCTTGGCGCGCTGTTTTTCGATCAGGCGCTTCTGTTCCTTGCGCAGTTTTATCAGCACCGCTTCGCGTGCGATCTCCTCTTCTGTTTTCGCCGCTTCGGTGCGCTCCACCTCCAGCCCCCGCTCATCCAGTTGACTGCGGGCGCTGCGCGAGTGCTCCGTCGGGACGTGGTCGGAGTAGTGCACCCTGCCCTTATCATCCACCCAGCGGTACATTCTGGCCGCATCGGCCATCCCCGCCCATGTAATGAAGAGGGCGGCGCTCAGTAGTGCTGTGAGGATGGATGTCTGTTTCATGGTTTCATGATGTATGTAGGGTGAGTATAGACTCTTGACCTGAATTTATATGCCGTACTCTTTACGGTAGTCGCAGATAGCCCCAAGGGATGCCTCTTCGTCCTGTTTCTCCTCAAGGTAGGAGACCAGGTGATTGAGGCGGACGATGGCCGCCACCGGCATGTTGTAATCGGTCTCCACCTCCTGGATCGCCGAGCGCTCGCCGCTGCCACGCTCCTGGCGATCAAGAGCGATCACCACCGCAGCCGGAACGGCGCCCTGAGCCTGAATGGTCTCCATCGATTCACGGATGGCGGTACCGGCGGTGATCACGTCATCGATAATCATGATTCGTCCTTCCAGGGGGTGGCCGACAATGCTCCCTCCCTCGCCGTGATCCTTGGCCTCTTTCCGGTTGAAGGCGTAGGGGATGTCGATGCCGTGATGATCGTAGAGGGCGGCGGCGGTGATGGCAGCCAGGGGGATGCCTTTATAGGCTGGTCCGTAGAGCAGGTCGAACTCTATGCCTGAGTCGACGATCGTCTGGGCGTAGAAGCGGCCGAGACGGGCCAGACTGGAGCCACTGTTGAAAAGGCCTGCGTTAAAGAAGTAGGGGCTTATGCGACCCGACTTGAGGGTAAATTCGCCGAACCGAAGTACGCCCACATCGAGGGCGAAGTCGAGAAATTTGCGTTGGTACTCTTGCATATATGGCTCCAGAATATGATATAGAGATTGTCTGTGTGGGAACCGCAAGATGCAAGGGAAAAGAGAGTAATCAGTCGCAAAACGCGCAGATAATCAACAATATCCACCGCTGATGCAATAGCACAGGCAGAGCATAACGGGTATTCAGGTTGGCATTTCACCGCAAGCGCCCGGTAGAATGACAACTATTTTATTGATGGGGAAGATGAGTGGCCGATACGGTTCAGCAGAGAAGCTGGTGGGAAACCCTGGTGGCCTACCGCCATCCCCGGGTGGTGACCA
>JBEVXT010000117.1:0-6258 GCA_040505955.1 Sedimenticola sp.
AATTTTACTTGGATGCTTGTCCAATATAACCCTACCCGCCGAATTGCAGGCAGAGAGTAGCCTATTGGGCGGTAAAATTAAATAATAATCACATTGTTTTTGAAAAACGGAGCATTGTTTTTAATTTTTTCATTAAAAAATAAAAATACGTGCCTATTCAACCGGAGTTACAGGATAATTCTGAAGAAATAGGTAACTATTCAGGTGATTGATGCGGTTCGCAAGCTCACCACATCCTACATGCAAGCATAGGTAGAGAAAGGATTGTAGGATGTGGTGAGGTACAACCGCATCATTCGAATAGCAATTAACTCCCCTGTGTATCGGTGGTGAGCAGATACCTGAATGATTACAGAAATAGTTTTCAGGATTACTGTGCATAGCCACGTTTTACAGCAGCAACCGTCTGACATCACTTAGCAACCCGGCCAGTAGCGTGGTAAAACGCACCGCCTGAGCACCATCGATCACCCGGTGGTCATAGGAGAACGATAGCGGCAGGGTGAGTCGGGGAGCAAAGGCACTGCCGTCCCACACCGGTTTCATGGAAGAGCGGGAGACACCGAGGATAGCCACCTCGGGTGCATTGACGATGGGTGTAAAGGCGCTGCCGCCGATGCCGCCGAGACTGGATATGGAGAAGCAGCCCCCCTGCAGATCAGCAGGTAGTAGCTTGCCGTCACGGGCGCGGCCACCGACCGCCATCAACTCCCGGGCAAGATCGAGGATTCCCTTCTTCTCTACATCACGAATCACCGGCACCATCAACCCACCGGGGGTATCTACGGCGATGCCGATGTTGAAGTATCGCTTGTATATGAGGCTGCCGCCGTCCGGGCTGAGAGAGCTGTTGAACTCGGGCATCTGCTGCAGGGCGTTGACACACGCCTTCATTAGAAAAGGCATAAAGGTGAGTTTCACATCCTGCTTTGTCGCTGCCTCTTTCTGCTCCCTGCGGAAGGCTTCCAACTCGGTGATATCAGCTTCATCGAATTGGGTAACGTGTGGAATATTAAGCCAGCAGGCTCTCAGATGGGCGCCGCTGATCTTCTTGATACGGCTCAGCGGTTGCTCATCGATCTCACCAAAACGGGAGAAATCGACTATCGGAAGAGTCGGCGCTAACGCCACCCCCGGGGAGGATGCCACGCGGCCTCCAGCCAGCACCTGTTTAATGTGGTTCTGCACATCATCCCGGGTAATGCGCCCTTTGTTACCGCTCCCCTTTGTCTGTGAGAGATCCGCGCCCAGCTCCCGCGCGAAGCGCCGCACCGACGGGCTGGCATGGGTGCGGGAACTTGGCAGATCCGTGGGGATAACCACAACAGGCGGCTGCAGCTTCGCTTTCTCGCCGGGAAGACGGCGGGGACTCTCCGTCTCGGTAACCGGGGTGGGAGTGGATACCGATGCCTGAGCCGCTTCAATCTCTTCCGCCGCCGGTGCTGGTGGCTGATCTGCGGAAGAGCCCTCCCCCGCCGACGCCTCATCATCTGACAACAGCGTCAGCAGAACATCCCCTTCACCGATGGTGTCACCCACATTGACCATCACCTGTTGCGCCACCCCACCATAGGTGGAAGGGATCTCCATGGTCGCCTTGTCGCTCTCCAGAGTAACCAGGGATTGATCGACCTCGATCCGGTCACCGGTCGAGACCAGCACCTCAATCACCTCCACCCCGGAAAAATCGCCAATATCCGGAACTAATACACTCTTCTCTCTACCCACGTTGGGTCCTCCAACCGAACCGATTACCCGATCCGATGCAATGAATCTAAATTGGTTATACGTAATGACCTATTCCCACCTGAAATAGCACCTATTGGACGCAGAGGTCGCAAAGGTAAGCAGAGTGCGCAGAGAATAGCTTTATAAAATCGTCACTATCCGGCGCAATACTGAACACCGTACCTATCAAAGCTTTTCTCCGCGCCCTCCGCGCTTTCTCTGCGTTCTCCGCGTCCCGCTTTTTTGTTTCCGATAGACATTACACTTCAACTGGATTGGGTTTTTCAGGATCGATACGGTATTTCCTGATCGCCCCGGTAACCACGGCGGCATCAATCGCGCCCTCATCCGCCAGGCTTTTAAGGGCGGCAACAACGATGTAATAGCGGCTCACTTCAAAGAACTTGCGCAGCTGACTGCGCTGGTCACTACGGCCGAAACCATCGGTACCCAGCACCCGGTAGTTGCCCGGGATAAACGGCCTGATCTGATCGGCGTAGGAACGGATATAGTCGGTCGCCGCCACCACCGGCCCCTTACCGCCTGCCAACTGCCGCGCCACATAGCTAATCCGCGGTTTCTTCTCCGGGTGCAGCATGTTCCAGCGCTCCACAGCCAGGCCGTCACGGCGCAGCTCATTGAAACTGGTGACGCTCCAGATATCCGCCGCGACAGCGAAATCCTCTGCCAGCAGATCGGCGGCGGCAATCACCTCCCGCAGAATGGCGCCACTACCCAGCAGTTGCACTTTGAGCTTTTTGCGCCCCCCTTTCCGATAGGGATAGATACCTTTGAGAATCCCCTCCTCCACCCCTTGCGGCATGGCGGGCTGAGGATAGTTCTCATTCATCACGGTAATGTAGTAGAAAATGTTCTCCTGTTCCTGGTACATACGACGGATGCCGTCCTGCACCACCACCACCAGTTCATAGGAGAAGGCGGGATCATAAGCGACACAGTTGGGAATCGTTGCCGCCTGCAGGTGGCTGTGGCCATCCTGATGCTGCAGACCCTCACCCGCCAGTGTGGTGCGACCGGCGGTGCCGCCGATAAGAAAGCCCCGGGCCTGCATGTCACCCGCCGCCCAGGCCAGATCACCGATGCGCTGGAATCCGAACATCGAGTAGTAGACATAGAACGGAATCATGCTGACCCCGTGGTTGCTGTAGGAGGTGGCAGCGGCGATCCAGGAGGACATAGCTCCCGCTTCGTTGATCCCCTCCTGCAGGATCTGCCCCTTCTTCTCTTCCCGGTAGTACATCACCTGATCGGAATCGACCGGGGTGTAGAGCTGGCCTACCGAGGAGTAGATGCCGAGTTGACGGAACATCCCCTCCATTCCGAAGGTACGGGCCTCATCGGGGATGATCGGCACCACATAGCGACCCAGCTGCTTATCACGAATAAGCATGGTCAGCAGCCGGACAAAGGCCATGGTGGTGGAGATCTCCTTGTCACCACTGCCATCGAGCAGTGCTTTGAAGGTGCTGAGCTCAGGGGCCTCCAGCTTAGGCGCATCGGTATAGCGGGCGGGCAGATAACCACCCAGTGCCTGGCGCCGCTCCTGCATATATTTCAGCTCCGGACTGTCTGCCGAGGGCTTGTAGAAGGGGGTGGCATTGAGCTGTTCATCCGGAATGGGGATGTTGAATCGATCCCGGAACGCCTTCAGCGCCACCTCACCCATCTTCTTCTGAGAGTGGGTGATGTTCTGCCCCTCACCGGCAACCCCCATACCGTAACCCTTGACGGTTTTCGCCAGCACCACTGTTGGCCGGCCGTTCTGTTTTACCGCAGCCGCGTAGGCGGCATAGACCTTATGAGGATCGTGACCACCACGATTTAGGCGCCAGATATCCTCATCGGTCATATTGGCGACCATCTCCTCAAGCTCTGGATATTTACCGAAGAAGTGCTCACGGGTATAGGCGCCGCCCTTGGCCTTGTAGGCCTGGTAGTCACCGTCCACACACTCCTCCATCCGCTTCAGCAGCAGACCCTCCTTGTCCCGGGCCAGCAGGGGATCCCAATACCCTCCCCATACCACTTTGATCACATTCCAACCGGCACCCCTGAATACCGCCTCCAACTCCTGAATAATCTTGCCGTTGCCACGCACCGGCCCGTCGAGGCGCTGCAGATTACAGTTGATCACAAACACCAGATTATCGAGGCGCTCTCGCCCCGCCAGTGAGATGGCGCCAAGCGCTTCCGGCTCATCCATTTCACCGTCACCCATAAAGGCCCATACCTTACGCTGGTCGGTTCCCACCACACCACGGTCATTCAGGTAACGCATAAAACGCGCCTGGTAGATCGCCATCAACGGCCCCAGCCCCATGGAGACCGTGGGGAATTGCCAGAATCCCGGCATCAGCCAGGGGTGGGGGTAGGAGGAGAGGCCGTTGCCATCCACCTCCTGGCGGAAGCCGTGAAGCTGATCCTCGCTGATTCGCCCCTCCAGAAAAGCGCGAGCGTAGATGCCCGGCGCCGAATGGCCTTGAAAAAAGACCAGATCACCGTCACCGGCATCACTGCGCCCACGTAGAAAGTGGTTGAAGGCGATATCAAAAAGTGTGGCTGCCGAGGAGAAACTGGAGATATGCCCACCCAGCTCTGTTGAGATGCGGTTGGCCTGCACCACCATCGCCATGGCATTCCAACGGATAAAAGAGCGGATACGCCGCTCCATGGCGCGGTCACCCGGGAAGCGCTCCTGATGGGTAACGGGGATCGTGTTGACGTAGGCGGTATTGCCACTGTGAGGAAGGTAGGCACCGGAGCGGCGTGCCTTGTCGATCAGGCGCTCAATAAGATAGTGGGCCCGACCAGTGCCTTCATTTTCCAGCACGCCATCGAGGGCATCAAGCCACTCCCGGGTCTCCTGAGGGTCAATATCCGGTCTCATACAATAATCTCTCTCTATTCAATCCATCTGTTATTTATAGATCATAAATGCGGCAATAAATCTTTTGAGGAGGATTATCCATGAAAAAAGTATGTATTGTTATTGTTAATCCTCATTATTGGGTAGCGCAATATACAGGAACTTATAGACTACCTCAACCCGTTCTGCAATATCCGGTAACGGCTGATGGACACCACTCAAAATGACGCCCCCTGAGCAATAGGGCTCCCTGATTAGCTATTAAACTCAGCAGGTAATGATTTTGTAGATAAGCCCCGTCTTGTGTATATCTGACCAGATATTCAGAACATCGCCTGGGTTGCGCTTGCGAAGCTCAGGCGACATCTATCCTGACACAGGGGGAGAGCAATAAGTTTGGGACAAGGAGGGGGAAACAACTACAGATGATTTATACAAAAAGTAATTATTCAGTAGGGTACGGGGTCGGTTCCTTCCGGACTTTTTGGCATCAACGCCTTCCCCTTTGCCAACTTTGCTATTAACGACATGTTCGCCGTTGCCACACTGATCCTATGTACACCCGTACTGAGTTGCTCTGACTATTTTTGTCAGTGCCAATCTGCTACAAAGTGGCTTTACCAATATCTGCCCCCTATCGACCATTCTTAAAAAATGGAAGTACCTGAGGAGGTATCCTGTAACTAACAGGCAAAAATAAAGCGCCACCGGATACCCCCCGGGGCGCTTTTTTTGACACACCCCCACAGTTTAAGGGGTGGCATGTCGAAAGAGATCAGATCTCTTTGTTGGAGTAACGCTCTTCCCTGGCTTTACGCATGGCCGCCTGCTGCTCTTTGCCTGCGGTGCGCTGCTCTTCAACACGCTTCATCATCTCGGCACGACGCTCTTCCATCCGCTTGACCATCTCGGCACGACGTTCGGTGATGTCGGTGTTGGGACGCCCGAAAGAGGGACGCTCGAAGGAAGGACGGGCGAAAGGCTGTGGGCGGTGAGCTGCGAACTGCTCAGCATGCTTGCGTTGAGCCTCTATGGCATCCTGCATCGCCTTGGCATGCTGCTCAGCGATCTCTTTCTGCTGCTCAGCCATGGCCTGATGCTGCTCTTCGGTCATGGGTGCAGGAGCTCCGTAGGCCGGTGCGCCGTAGTAGGGTGCACCGTAACCGTTGTACTGGTTATTGTAGCCGCGGCCATAGCCGTTGCCATAACCGTTGCCGCGCATGCTGCTGCTGCCACCAAAACTCATATTGAAAGAGCCGGAACCGGAACCATCTCCGGAACCATCTCCGGAACCGTTATTGCCCCAACCGTTGTCGCCCCACCAGGCACTTGCAGTCATGGAAACAGTGGCCAGTGCTGCGGCAGCTATTAATGTAGTTACTTTTTTCATTGTAATGTCCTGTATTTTCGTTGTTTGGTTTGTACCGGAAGCGTTGGGGGCACTGGCTTAGACCACTCAATAGGCCAGGCTCGGTGCTGAAAAGAGCTGCTCGACAACTTTGTCATCGGTAGATCTTTTCAGGTGCATCCCTGCACCACAACTCTTCCGGTTAAAAAGCTAACGGGCCTTATTTAGCCGGCGCTGCTGCAGGCGCTGCCGGAGCAGGAGGCGCCGGGTAACCGTAGGGAGCGCCGTAAGGAGC